>CALJZV010000022.1 GCA_937983475.1 uncultured Verrucomicrobiales bacterium | reverse complement strand
AGGGCGACGGGCATCATGGAGTGAAATGCCGGTTGAGATCCCTGAGTATTTTTTGGTGATCGGACGGCATCAGGGAGTCTCGCCGACAGAATGCATCCAGCATGGCGGCAATTTTGCTTCGGCTGAACAAATTGAACGCCAGGCGCGACGGCGGGTTTTTCCCAAGCCAGTGAAGATTTCGCCCATTGGTCCGCAGTTGCAGGTTGAATTTATCGGCCAGGACTTGCAGCGCTCTCTTTGAGTACAATGAAATATGTTGTCCGTGGTCGGTGCCGTAATACCACCATTGGTCTGGTGGTGGCGGAGGATCGGCAATCAGTTCGGTGCTGAAAAACACGTTGTCCGAGTATTCAAGCATAGTCTGAATTTCCGCAAGCGGGTGTTCCAAGTGTTCAAACACCTCGAACGCGGTCAGCAAATCGAATTTTTTGGACCCGCTCTCGCCAGCTTCAAAACCGCCGCAAAACAGGTTCGGGCAATATTTGTCCGCCCTGTAAAAATCAAACCCGGAATCGCGCATCAACCGAACAAACAGTCCATAGCCGCCGCCATAATCCACAAACCGTCCGTTGGAATTGCAGGCGGCGCGAATCAGCGCACGGGTAATTCGGGCCAGATGAAGATTGCGAGACACGTAACCAACGTCGCTCGACGTGATGGGCTGGCTGTAAGCTTCCGCCAGCCAGTGCGGTGGCTCGGTCTGGACGAACCGGCAATCCGGGCAGACAAAGTAACGGATCGTGTGGCGGCCTCGTATGACCGCTGATCCGAAGGTGTCCGCTTCAACCCCGCAAATCTTGCATTTCATCAATTCCTTACATTTCTCCACAACACTGGTTTGGCGAAAACCCAAAAAACATGTTGTAAATCCATTTTTTATCAACCGAAACTGTTCAGGGAAAGGATTTGGGCGCCCCAGTTGCCCGCAAGCGCGCAAATCATTCACTGAATGAATCTGTTAAATTTGCCAGCAAAGATTCGGAAAATTTGGGGCTGTCTCCGGTTGGAGCCATTCGATATGGCCACGCCGGAAGGCCGTTCCAACGAGCGGCACCGGCGAATGCTTTTGTCGGCGGGCGGCTCCGGTGTGGCCAAGGGAATCAATATTCTCACGGCGCTAGTCTCGGTTCCGCTGACTTATAATTACCTCGGGGCAGAGCGCTACGGACTTTGGATGACGATGAGCACGACCATCGCGATGTTCTCGTTTGCTGACCTTGGCATCGGAAATGGACTGCTCAACCGCGTCTCGGAAGCTTACGGCAAAAATGACCGGGAGATGGCCCGCCGCCATGTTTCCAGCGCCTTTTTCATGCTGTTGGGCGTTGCGTTGGTGTTTGGGGCATTTTTTAATGCTCTGTATCCCTCGTTGAACTGGGTGCGATTATTCAACATTGAATCGTCCGAGGCCGCTGTGGAAGTCGGGCCGGCAATGGCTGTCCTGGTCGCTTGTTTTCTGGCAAACCTACCTCTGGGTGTGATAGGGCGGGTGCGAATGGGCTACCAGGAGACTTTTCTCAACAGCCTTTGGCTGATGGCAGGCAATCTCGCCGGCTTGGGCGGGATTCTCTTGGTAATCTACTTTAAGGGCGGTCTGCCCTGGCTGGTGTTGGCGTTTGCGGGCGCGCCGGTGTTGGGGACGATGTTAAACGGCTTTTTCCTGTTTGTCAGAAGCCGTCAGTGGCTGTTGCCAAAATGGGGACAGGTAGAGCGGGGGTCGGTGCGGATATTGTTTGGCGCGGGAATGCTGTTTTTTGTCCTGCAAGTATGCTCTGCGCTGGCGTACACCTCCGACAACCTCATCGTGGCGCATGTGCTGGGACAGGAGGCTGTGGCGGAATACGCCATTGTGGTGCGCTTGTTCTCAGTGGTGCCGATGGTGATGGAGATGTTCCTCACGCCACTTTGGCCGGCTTATGCCGAAGCGATGGCCCGGAGGGATGTGGCTTGGATGAAACAGACCCTGGTGCGTTCCTTGATTCTGGCTGTATGCTTTGCCGCCTGTGCCGGCCTGTTTCTGGCTTTCGCGGGGCGTCCCATCATTCACTTGTGGGTAAATGAAGCCGTGACGCCTCCGGGTTGGCTGCTGGCCGGGTTTGGGGTCTGGATTGTCCTGTCTGTGGCGGGCAGCGTTGTGGCTGCCTTTTTAAATGGCGCTGGGCAAATTCGGTTTCAAGCTGCCTGTGCGGTGGTGATGTCATGCGTCGCAATCGGTCTTAAAATCATTTTCGCGGACCGAATCGGCCTGCCAGGAATCATATGGGGGATGATTGCGGCTTATGGCTTATTTACCGCTTTGCCGATGGCTGTTCATCTTCCAAGGATGCTGAGGCAATTTGAGAGGGAGCAGTTGGTTTATCGAAACGAGGCTCCAATGCGTTGAATTGATCGAATGCCGCCGCGGCAACATTCTTCGATGAGAGAAAATCCCCTTAGCTTCCTTGCATACTCGGTCTGAGGTAGTAAAATGCAGGCTTGCGGAGGCGCGGCTGAAAAGTCTCTTCCTCCTTTGGATGGCATGATAACGGTTGCTCAACTCAGAAACCTGCTTATTTACATGGTGGTGTTCCCGCTGATGCTCGTCGCGGGAATGTTTCTGGCCACCCCGCATGATTTTCAAGGCATTGCCTTTGTGGGCCTGTTGTTCATGGCCGCCACGCTTCCACTGGTCCTACAATGGCATCATGTGATTTTGATCACGACCTGGAACGCGGCGATGAACGCGTTTTTCCTGCCCGGCCAGCCTGATTTCTGGGTGGCGATGGCGTTTGTGAGCCTTCTTTTTTCCATTTTGAAAACGGGGTTGGACAAGAAGACACGCCTCCAGTACGAGCCGTCGGTGGCGTGGCCGCTGGTTTTTATCGCGGCTGTAGTGGTCTTCACGGCGGTGATGTCCGGCGGTTTCGGCTTTCGTGTGTTCGGAGGGGCGGCTCACGGAGCCAAACGTTATATTTTTCTGCTGGGTGCGGTGGTTGGCTTTTTTGCCCTGAGCTGCGTCAAGATTCCCAAGGAACGGGCGCAGTTGTATGCCGGGCTGTTTTTCCTGTCGGGTGTCACGGCGATGATGAGCGACTTGATCTACATGGCCGGCCCGTCATTTTATGTGCTGTATTACCTGTTTCCGGTGAAGTTGGCCATTCAGCAGGCAGCATCGGAAGGGGGGGCTGCTGATTCGGTTTTCCGGCTGGAAGGGCTTGCCTGGGCAATGGTGGCCTTCTATTGCTTCATGCTGGTGAGGTATGGCATCCGGGGCATCTTTGATATTCGGCGGCCCTGGCGGTTGGCGTTCTTTTTTCTGGCCATCGGCGCCAGCTTGTTCGGCGGGTTCCGCGGACGGTTGGTGATCATGGCTATGCTGTTCGGTTTGCAATTCTACTTTGAGGGGTTGTTCAAGCGTCGCTTGGGTTATGTGTTGCTCACGATTTGCATGCTGACCTTTTGCTCGGTGCTGCCGTTTGCCAACAAACTGCCTCTGTCCGTCCAGCGCAGCTTGAGCTTTTTGCCTGTCAACGTGGACCCTGTGGCCCGCCAGGACGCGGACGAGACAATACAATGGCGTTTGGACATGTGGAGAATTGTCTGGCCTGAGGTGCCCAATTACCTGTGGATCGGAAAAGGTTATACCTACAGCCCGACGGATTATTTTCTGATGGAGGAGGCTGAGCGACGAGGCATGGCAAAGAATTATGAGACGGCCCTGATTGTCGGCAATTACCACAATGGGCCGCTGACCATCCTGGTGCTGTTTGGCATACCGGGAATGGTGGGGTTCATATGGTTTGCGGTGGCGGCATTGAGGGTGCTGTGGCGGAATTACAAGTATGGCGATCCAGCCATGCTTCGCGCTAATACGTTCCTGCTCACTTTTTTCATTACGCAACTGGCTTTCTTCACTCTCTTTTACGGGCAGTTCGCCGAGGATCTGTTTATTTTCACGGGGGTGGTCGGTTTGAGCATCGCCCTCAACGGGGTTGCCAAACGCAGGCTTGTTTCCCAAAACCCGATTCCTTTGCGCCCAAATCGTTCCATGGAATTGGCGGCCAAATGAGCAATTCAGAACTACGAGCACGATCAATCTTCGCACCGGCCTTTTTCCGGATGACTCGTGCTTTTCAAATCCACACATCGTTAGTCAATTAAAGTGAAACGATGCAGTTCTCCGTTGTCACCCCTAGCCTTAGAAACCTCCCTTGGTTAAAGCTTTGTGTGGCATCGGTGGCCGACCAGGGGGTGGAGTGCGAGCATATCATCCAGGATGCGGGGTCGGATGACGGCACCATTGAGGCAATGCAGGGCGATCCACGGGTCCGTTTTTTTGTAGAAAAGGATAACGGGATGTACGACGCCATCAACCGGGGATGGCGAAAATCCTGCGGCGATATTGTGGCGCACTTGAACTGCGACGAGCAGTATTTGCCGGGCGCTTTGGAGGCTGTCTGGAAGTTTTTCCAGGAGCATCCGGATGTGGATGCGCTATTCTCCGACGCGGTTGTGGTGAATGCGCGGGGCGAATATCTTTTCCACCGCAAAACGCAGCTTCCTTTGGAATGGCATACGCGGGTTTGCCCGCTTTCCACGCTTACGTGCGCCACATTTTTCCGCAGGCGCCTGCTCGAGAGAGGATTTTATTTCGACACGCGATACCGGTATATCGGAGACAGAGACCAGGTTGTGAAAATGCTCAATGCCAATGTCCGCATGGCTGTAATGCGGCGGTTTACCTCCGTGTTTGCATTGACCGGTCACAACATCAGTCTCAACCCGGATGTCATGGAGGAGACGGCCCGGTTTTTGAAGCTGACTCCGCAGTGGATTCGGTCGCTCAAGCCCTTGATTCTTTTTCACCACCGGATGCGCCGTGTTCTGGGAGGAATTTATTCCCAGGAACCGTTCCGCTATTCCGTTTTCACGCCGCAAAGCCCGGCTGAACGTGTCGAGCATCAGGTGAGCGAGCCGACCGGAAGGTGGAAGTGGTAAAGCTGAGGTCATGGATTCTCATTCGTCCACCAACCAGACTAACGGACTGAAATTCATTCAGGTCTTCAACCGTTATCTGAACCCCGGCGGCGAGGAGAAATCGGTGGCACGGATTGGGTGTGACCTGGAGGCTGGCGGCCATAAGGTGGTGCGTTTCTGGAAGGAGTCCATCGAATGGAAAGGGGCTGGCGCGCCATCGAAAATCAAGCAGCCTTTTCTAATGTGGAGCAACCCGGCTGTTCTTAATGAACTGCGCCACCTGCAGGAGCGCGAAAAGGCGGATGCCTGGGTGCTGCACAACGTGCTGCCCGTGATTTCATTGGGCATTTACCGGCTGGCGCGGCAGTTAAAAATTCCCGTGATTCAGTGGCTTCACAATTACCGGCCTCTTAGCCCCAGCGGGACATTGATGATTCGCAACAGGCAGCTTCGGCCCGATGATCCTTTTATTTATCTAAAAGAAACGCTCGCCGGGACCTGGCGGGGACGCCTTCTCACCGGTTGGTTATCGCTGGGATATGCCAAGGCGGAAAGAGCCGGTGACTTTGACGCCGTCCGGGCCTGGATTGCCGTAAGCGACGAAATGAGAGCCATTTTCCTGAAGGCGGGTTTTCCGTCTGATCGGCTTTTCACGCTCCGTCATTCCTGGCACATCGAACCCGCCCCGCCTGAAATACGGGACGAAGGGCACTTTCTTTTTCTGGGCCGCATGGTGGAAGCCAAGGGGATCCGGTTTTTAATTAACTTGTGGAACAATCCGGCATTAGAGCGCATCCCATTGGTGATGGCCGGACAGGGGGACTTGGTGGAATCTTTGAAGGCGATATCTCCCTCTCATGTGCGGTGGGTGGGTCATGTCGAGGGTGAGGAAAAAAGGCGACTGATAGCCGGGTGCCGCGGCATTGTTTTTCCATCCATTTGGCCAGAGCCGCTTAGCACCGTGGCGTATGAGGCTTATCAAATGAAAAAACCGATACTCGCCTCAAATCTTGGAGGAATGAAAGAAATTGTCTTTGACGGGCAAACCGGCCGGCTTTTGGAGCCAGAAAACCACGGTGTCTGGCTGGATGCTGTCCGATCCATGGATTCTGCCCAAGCCGCTCGATGGGGAACTGCTGGTCGTCAATGGCTGGACGAACACGTCAGCACAGCTTCCTGGAACCGCCAGTTTGATGGGATCATAGGGCAGGTGCTGCGCTGACGCGCTTTTATTTCATTTACAGCAAAGTGTCGCCTTGCTGTTCGGGCGCAATGGCCCGTTTACATGTTGGCGATGATATTGTCGCCGAACTCCGAGCATTTAATCTCGGTGGCGCTATCCATCAACCGGGCAAAATCATAGGTCACGCGCTTGGAAGTAATCGCGCCGTTCAGCCCCTTGATGATCAGGTCCGCAGCCTCAGTCCACCCCATGTAGCGCAGCATCATTTCGCCGCTGAGCACGACCGAACCGGGGTTGACGCGGTCCTGATTGGCGTATTTGGGTGCGGTTCCGTGCGTGGCCTCGAAAATTGCGTGGCCGGTGACGTAATTGATGTTGCCGCCGGGAGCGATGCCAATGCCGCCGACCTGCGCGGCCAGCGCGTCGCTGAGATAGTCGCCGTTGAGGTTGAGCGTGGCGATGACATCAAACTCCTCTGGGCGCGTCAGCACCTGCTGCAAGGCGATGTCGGCGATGGCGTCCTTGATGAGCAAGGCGCCGTTTTTCAGGGCGGCTTTCTGCTCTTCGTTTGCGGCGGCTTCGCCTTTTTCCTTCTTGGTGCGGTCGTATTTTGCCCAGGTGTAAACCTTGTCGCCGAAAATGCGTTCCGCCGCGGAATAGCCCCAGTCGCGGAAGGCACCCTCAGTAAATTTCATGATGTTGCCTTTGTGCACAATGGTGACACTGCGGCGCTTGTGGCGGAGGGCGTATTCAATCGCGGCCTTGACCAACCGGATAGTGCCGATGGCCGAAACGGGCTTGATGCCGACGCCGACACAGACCTGCGCGCTGTGCGAGGTGTGGTCGGGAGCGGCAAGTTTTAAATATTCTTCGCCCTTCTGCGCCGACCCGAAGCGGATTTTATTGAAGTCCTTGGGAAACTCTTTAGCCAGGAAGTCGAGCACCTTTTGCGCCTCGGGGGAGCCGCCGGCGTATTCAATGCCAGCGTAGATGTCCTCGGTGTTTTCTCGGAAAATGACCATGTCCACTTTTTCGGGACACTTCACCGGGGAGGGAACGCCTGTGAAATATTGCACAGGACGCAAGCAGACATAGAGGTCGAGCATCTGCCGCAAAGCGACATTCAGGGAGCGGATGCCTCCGCCAACGGGCGTGGTCAGGGGGCCTTTAATGCCGACCAGAAATTCCTTGAAGGCCTCGACGGTGTCGTCAGGCAGCCAGTTATTGAACTTTTTGAACGATTCCTCGCCGGCATACACCTCGAACCAGGAAATCTTGCGCTTGCCGCCGTAGGCTTTTTCGATCGCGGCGTTGAAAACGCGCTCGCTGGCCGCCCAGATGTCTGGGCCTGTGCCGTCGCCACGGATAAAGGGAATGATGGGCTGGTCGGGAACATTCAGCTTGCCGTTGGAGAT
>CALJZV010000021.1 GCA_937983475.1 uncultured Verrucomicrobiales bacterium | reverse complement strand
ATTTCTCGCCAGCATTCCAAACTGGTGGAGAGCGGCGGTCGAACGTCGCGCCCTGCCGTGAAGTTTTTCTGTAGAACTCGACACTGTTATTTCATTCAGAGTCGTCGCATTGTCCAAGCATTTCGGACACAGGCAATCCGCCTCAGGGTTCACGGACAATAGCGAAGGAAACCGGGCGCACCAGCACGGCTCGCTGCCCATTGCGCCGCAGAGGAAATGCTGTCCGCACCGGGAGCAATTTTTGTCAGTGCCTTCGCTCATAAAAGTCAGAGCTAAAGTTTTCGGGCGTGAACGCGATAAAATCGCTGTGTTAAATGGGCATTGGTGTCGGACAAGGTCATTGACGCGCCGGTGCCGTTCATTTCGCCGGAAGCAATCTGCCACACATTCAAGTCGGGGGTGCTTTCGAGAAAATAAGCCCAGTTGGTCCGGCTGAGAAACGTCACGTTGGCTTGGCCTTCAAGAAATTGAAACTGCATTTGCGTCACTGGAGGAGGCGGTACAGTGATGGCAATGTTGTCCACGAAACCGCGCGCCCAAATCGAGCCCGGAAAGCCCGAGTCCTGGCCAAAATCGCTGTAACTCATCACCGCGAAGGCATTGACGCGAAAATCTGTGAAGAAGTTATTCAATACAACCGGCTTGATTGTGCCGATGGACACGCCGTTGGTCGTGATCGTTGTGACCACAGTCTGGTTGCTGGCCGCGTAGGCAACCGTCAGTCGAAGCGTCACGCCAACCGGCAACGCCTTGAGCGTGTAATCCTGCGAACCGTTGTAATTGAGCGCCGCATTGGTGGACCAGATGGCCGGCCAGATCGTGGGACCAAATCCCGTGTCGGGAAAATAATTGAACTCCGCCAGGTTCGGCGTATCACCGCTGCCGCGGAAGAAATTCGTCTGTGTCGCATCCTGCAAATTCAAGAAACCGACGGACAACTGAAAGGTTGATGGACGCCCCGGGTGCGCGCCACCGGTGATTTCATTCAAGTGCAGGTCCAAAGAAAATGAAAAGTCATCTGACCTACTGAGCACCGTGCCCGCAGGAAAATAAAAGTAACTGTTTGTGCGGCTGGAATCCCAGATCACGTCCAGCCGTCCAGCCTGCGAGTTCCAGGAAAACAACCCCTCATCGTTGAACAGTTTCCACCCGCGCTGAAAAGGGTTCTGTGAAAAAACCTCCGTTGCCGCCCCGACATTCATCAGGGCGGCAACGCAGGCGATCAGAAAGGTCGCGATACGCGCTGGCACAGGCATTTTCAGGCCTTCCGCTGTTGTTTGCGGAAGAGGAACAGCCCGGCAAAACCAATGGCCAGAAGCGCCCATGTTGTTGGCTCGGGCACCACGGCGATGCCATCCATCTCCGAAACGCCACTCAACACCTCCACTTTCACATAACTGATGCTGGGCAGGAAAACGCTGTTGCCCTCGGTGTCCTGCGCCCAGCCGATGTCAAAACCGGTGCCGCCCGCCGAGCCATTGTAAAGCGCCCGAATGCCCGCCAGCCCCTGCCCCGCAAAGTCCGCGCCCGTCAGCGCGGGATTCACAGGAGAGTGAAAATCCCCGCTGCCATCGGTGGGGAACAGGCTGTCCACAACCGGCGCCCACAGCGGATTCAGCACGTAGTAAGTGACATTGTCCGCGCTGACCGAAACGCGCGTGGAGCCGGTGTTGTTGGAGAATAATGAGCCGTCGGTGATGCCGCCGCCGGAAAAATTGCCGTTGGTGATAATGAATCCCGTGTTGCCATACACGATGAAATCAATCCCAAACGGGTTGGACGGAGTGTTCAATATCGGCGTGTTGAACTGCAACGTCAGCCACCCGCCAGTGCCGATGGATACCAACTGGCCGCTTTGCCAGGGAGGGCTGAACGGGTCCACAGGGCCGCCAAACGGGTCGGGCGTCACGCGTGACGGTTGCCCCAAGGCGGAATTAGGATCGGTGTAACCGGAGGCGAATCCGGATCCGGAGTCATAGGAAATGACACTGTCGGCAAACTGGGCCTGAGCGGCGGGGAGAACAGTTAAACAGCCGGCGCAAGCCAGCCACAAACAGACGGTATTTTTCATGGGCACGGGTCTTTCAATGATTCCGCACATAGGCGGAGGGTTTGTTTGATTGAGAGACCAGCGCGGAGTTGAGGATCTTTTGAAAATTGATGACAAAAAAACCTTCAAGCCCCGGCAAGACGGAGAATGAAGGCATTCATCGAATCCAGCTCCAAACTCATGGAACTGGCTGGCCTCATCCTTCTCTTTGTCGGAGAAGTCGGCCCGCTTTGACACGGACCGCGACGAGCATGGCCAAATCGGTATCCTGACTTCGGGCTTTGCCTCGCTCCGGCCTTCCCAACCGCCTTGGCGGTCAGTGGCTTCGTGGAGTTTGTATCCCGTTACAGTGGCGCAACCGTCCCGGACTTTCACCGGGTTCCCTGCATCTGGCCATATTAGGATGGACTATTAATCCATCGCAAAACTTTCAAAGAGCGCGCCATTGATAGAGTGAACTGGAAAAGTTGCAAGGAGATTTTCGGGCTGGTTGCCATGTTTCTTGTACACGGCCCGGAGGGTTTTCGAGGAAAACGCCGTCTGGCCGCTTTGATCCTCGGTCACAGAGCTCTGTGGCTATTCTCCCTCGTCAAGCCAGAACTATAAAGTCTTTGCCCGCTTTGCGGGCTGCCTTGCCATCCAGCATTTTCATAGCACA
>CALJZV010000020.1 GCA_937983475.1 uncultured Verrucomicrobiales bacterium | reverse complement strand
GCATTCTCGGCTCGGACATCGCCATGGTGTTCGACGACTGTCCGCCGCACGGCTGCACTCCCAAGGAACTGCACGCTGCGGTCGAGCGCACCGTGCGCTGGGCCAGGGAATGCCGCGAACAGCCCCGCGCCGAAGGGCAGAAGGTCTTCGGCATCGTGCAGGGCGCCAACAACGCCGGGCTGCGCGAGGCCTGCGCCAAACAGATCACCGCCCTGGACTTCGACGGTTACGCCATCGGCGGCGTCAGCGTCGGCGAGCCCGAGCACGAGATGTTCCAGGCCGTGGAGATGACCGAGCCGTTTTTGCCCGCCGACAAGGCCCGTTACGCCATGGGCCTGGGCACCCCCGCGCAACTGGTGGAACTGGTCGCCCGGGGCGTGGACATGTTCGACTGCGTGCTGCCGACCCGCGTGGCCCGCAACGGCACCGCCTTCACCCGCAAGGGCACCATCAGCATCAAGGGCGGCGCGGTGAAGGCCGACTTCAAGCCCATCGAGGAGAACTGCCCCTGCTTTGCCTGCCGCAACTTCTCCCGCGCCTACATCCGCCATTTGCTCAACGTCAACGAAATCCTCGGCCTGCGCCTGGTGAGCATTCACAACTCTCACATGTACCTCGACGTCATGGCCGACATCCGCCGGCACCTGGCCGCGGGCACCTTCGCCGAATTCCGCCGCGAGTTTGTGGCACAATACATTCCCTCGCGGAAGATTCTCTCCACCCGCGTCAAGCAAACCCTCGTGGCCGAGGACCGCGGCTGACCTTCCGGCAAAATAAAAAACCGCCGGGACCTTCTCGGGCGCCGGCGGCGTGACTGTAGGAAAAAATTCTCCGGGCGATTATCCCGCGATGGACGCGTTGGCCAGCTCGCTCCAGGGACCCATCTGCCCCCGCGTGTTCTTCCAGCGCAGCCGGTAATAGGCCGTCTTGCCCGCGTCCGCCCCGTCGAACTCCACCAGGTGCGGCGTGCTGTCAATGGCGATGAGCCGCATCTGCGCGGGGCTGGACGGCTCGGCGGTTCCCACATGCAGCCAGATTTCCGCGCCCGCCACCCCGGCGGGTTTCCTGCGGCTGTCGGGCGTGGTGGCGTCGCGGAAGTTTAAAACATGCCGCAGCGGCTGGATGTCCACCTTGATCATCACCGGGGCGGTGGCGGGCACTGGCGCGGGCGTGGGCGTGTTGTCGCGCACCGGCAGCATCATCAGCCGCCGCACATCGTCGCTCACGTTGGGATTGTTCTGCACGATCATCGCCACCCGGCGGATCACCCCCTCCAGCGCCGCGCGCGCCTCGTCCTTTTTGGTCGTGGCCGCCTGCGCCGCCGCCTGCTTCTGCAAGTGATTGGGGAAGTCCACAATCCACCGGTTGCTGTAAACGTCATCCAGCGAGTTGGCCAGCTCGGTCGAAAGCCCCAGATCGGTCGGATGCTGCACCGCGTAACCCACGAACACCGTGGCGAACTGATTGAATGCGCTGTCTCCTGAAGGAATGTAATCGGACATAGTTTTTCTGTTTTGGAAGTTTCCACGGCCCGCCAAAGAGAGGAACCCGGTTGAAGCACCACGCCTCAATCGCCTGCCTTCTGGGCCAGGCGCGAGCGTTCGAAAAAACCCCGGGGGAGTCAAAGCTAAAATTTACGCCTCCATCCTCCGATGGAGTCCCCGCCCCCGGGCGCGGGCCGCCGCCCGCCCCAAATCCCCCGCCCCCATCCGCTCCCCCGGCTCCGTCACCCAAAAACCGGCCTCCGCCGCCCGTCCATTCCCAGGAATCACCGGGCAATTCCCGGGAATCAGCGACCCATTCCTGGGAATCACCGGGTCATTCCCCGGAATCAGTGACCCATTCCCGGGAATCAGTGACCAATTCCCGGGAATCAGTGAGTAATTCCTGGGAATCGGTGAGTGATTCCTGGGAATCGGTGAGTGATTCCTGCCGGTTTTCGGGCAAATGAGCCCCGTTTTTGGGTCGCTACACCCTCAGAACGAGCCATTTAGGCGAATTTGACCCCCAACAGGCTCCCCGGAGGCTCCCGGCGCCCCCCGCCCTGCCCCCAAACCCGCATTCGCGCATTGGATTTTGCCCCCGGCTCCGCTACAACCCTTGTCCATGCCGCTTGCCTGGAATGAAATCCGCCATCGCGCCATCCGGTTCGCCAACGACTGGACGGCGACCGAAAGCGAATCCGCCGACAAACAGACCTTCTGGAACGAGTTCTTCGAAGTCTTCGGTGTCGCCCGCAAAACGGTGGCCTCCTTTGAAGCGCCCGTGCGGAAGGTTTTCGGCAAGCAGAAAGAAAAGACGCTGGACGAACTATCATTGGCGACATAAACACCCCGAAACATGGCAAAGAAAACCATACACAAGCACCCACTCTGCGAGGTCTTCGGTTTCCCAACCGAGGATATGAGCAGTAATGCAATTCGGCACCGGGAGAAGCGCCTTTGCCCATTTAACAACAAGGTTCCCAATTGCACCAAAGACAAAGCGCAAGACCCTTTGGGCGTATGCAGCATTTTTCACGAAGGAGTATCGGTCATAACGTGTCCAATCCGATTCCGGCAGGAGTGGATCATTGCAGACGACGCAGCCGACTTTTTCTTTGGTCCCGAAGCCAAATGGACGACGCTTACTGAAGTTCGCCTTAAAGATGCAAATGGCGAATCCGCCGGTAATATTGATGTCGTGCTGTGCGCCTACGACCAATCTGGAAAAGTCTATGACTTTGGAGCGTTGGAAGTTCAGGCGGTTTATATTTCCGGAAATGTCAGGAATCCGTTCGAACACTATATGGGCGACCCGAGCATCCGCTTTGAAATGGATTGGACTCAAAAGCCAAATTATCCAAGACCTGATTACCTTTCATCATCCCGGAAACGATTGGCTCCTCAGTTGTTGTTCAAAGGAGGCATCCTCCATGCGTGGAATAAGAAAAGCGTCGTGGCCTTGAACAAGGGCTTTTTTGCCACTCTTCCCAAACTGCCCGAGGTTCCCAAAGATCAAGCCGACATCGCATGGATCATCTACGACCTGAACCAGCCCAAAGGTTCCGGCACTCATTATGAATTGTTTCGGGAGCGGACGGTTTACACGAAATTTGAACCTGCATTGCTACAAATTACTAAATCAAGACCAGGCAAGATGGAGGATTTTCTTAATCAACTTCAGTCTAAGGTTGACGATAAATTAGAGACGCCTCCAGACACAAAGATTCTCGATAATCCGTTCGAAAAGTGAACTATGCCACAAACTTTTTTATTTCCGGGATTGCAACAACAAGACGAATCGACGGTTGTAAACGTGGCATCCGTTCCTCAGCGAAGCCCATTTCGTTACCCCGGTGGCAAAACATGGTTAGTTCCGTTATTGAGAAGGTGGATCAAAAGCAAACAGAGGCGACCTTCAGTTTGTGTCGAACCTTTTGCGGGGGGGGGGATCATCAGTCTCACCGTTGCTTTTGAAGAATTAGCCACTCATGTTGTCATGGCTGAATTAGATGCGCAAGTCGCTTCAGTTTGGCAGACGATATTGGAAGGTGATGCGAAATGGTTGATTAACCGAATCCTTAATTTTGATCTCTCGCCAGAGACGGTCAAAGCGGAACTAAACAATGCTGTAGATTCGTCCAAAGAACTTGCTTTTCAAACCATTCTGAAGAATAGAACAGCACATGGTGGAATACTTGCCGAAGGTGCAGGCGTTCTAAAAAACGGTGAAAATGGAAAAGGAATTCGTTCTCGTTGGTATCCTCAAACAATTGCCAAGAGAATATCCAATATTGAATACGTAAAGAATCGGATCGACTTCTTCCACGAGGACGCCTTCATAATTCTTGAACAACACCGGCAAGACGCAAACGCAGTTTTCTTTCTTGATCCTCCTTATACGGCTGGTGGAAAAAACGCCGGCTCCCGTCTTTACACCCACAGTGACAGTCAACAGGTGCCGATGTGCTCTGTCTTTGAAGCATAAAGGAGTGATTTTTTGATGACATATGACAACGCAGAGGAAGTGCGCATCCTCTCCGCAAAACACGGTTTTGAGACGAAGCCCGTTTCAATGAAAAATACCCATCACGCGGAGATGACGGAGTTGTTGATTGGAAGAAATTTAAATTGGGTGATGGACGGCGGAATTTTTCGTGAAGAACCGGTGCCGTACAAAGCAGAAATGACGATCGATAGGAAAAGAAGCACGGGTAAAAGAAATTCCAAAAAGTCCAAATGTTGAACTGCGGATCGTTACTAGTTACTAGTTTACAACAACTTCCCTTGGCCGGAATCGCCGACGGCGGAGCAGAAGGCGCGCGTGGTAAAGGCGGGGCAAGCCGTGCTGGATGCGCGGGCGCAATTCATGGGGAGCGCGGGCGTCACGCCCGCCGTTTCCGGCGTCCCGCCGGAAACAAACCCAACCCACACTTCTCTCCCTTCAAAGTTGTCCGGCGAGACGCCGAACACTGCACCCGGGACGGGCGCGCTCCCCAAACCCTGCACCCTGGCCGACCTTTACGACCCGGTCTCCATGCCGCCGGTCCTCGCCAAAGCCCACGCCGAACTCGACCGCGCCGTGGACCGTTGTTACCGCAAGGAACC
>CALJZV010000019.1 GCA_937983475.1 uncultured Verrucomicrobiales bacterium | reverse complement strand
CTGGCTGTGCTGACTGTGATGGTCGCGGTGCCCACGGGTTTCACCTCCCATGTGGGCGAATATATTGCGCTGCTGCTGCTGGCCGTGGCGGGAATGATGTTCCTGGTCAGCGCCGAAAATTTGCTGGGCATCTTTTTGGCGCTGGAATTGACCAGCCTGTCGCTCTACATCCTCACGGCGTTCAACAAGCGGAGCTTGAAATCCGCCGAAGCCTCTTTGAAGTACTTTCTGTTCGGCGGCATGGCGGCGGCTTTCACGCTGTTTGGAATGAGCCTGCTGTATGGCTTGACCGGTGAAATTGAGCTGCGTCCGCTGGCGGCCAAACTCAGCGGGGTCACGGGCGACCCGCTGTTTTTCATCGCGCTGGCAATGACCCTGGTGGGTTTTGGATTCAAAATCGCGGTTGTGCCGTTTCACCTCTGGGCGCCCGACGCCTACGAAGGCGCCCCGGCGCCAAGCGCGGCCCTGATTGCGGCAGGGTCCAAGGTGGCGAGCTTTTTCATTTTATCCAAAGTGCTGCTGGCGGGCATGGCTGGAGCCGAAGGCAGCGGGCGTTTAGGCGCGTTTTCGCCGGGCTGGATGCCGCTTTTGGCGACACTGGCGCTGGGTTCGATGATCTGGGGCAACCTCGCGGCCATCGCGCAAAACAATGTTCGCCGGTTGCTGGCCTACTCGGCAGTGGCGCACGCGGGTTACATTTTGCTCGGAATCCTGGCTGTGGGCCACTCGGGCGAGGCGGAACCGGGCATGAGCGCGCTAATTTACTATCTGGTGATTTACGGCCTGACGACCGTGGGCGCATTCGCGGTGGTGTCGGTGGTTGAAGAAACCACCGGCAGTTCCGACATGAAAGCCTTTGCCGGCCTGGGACGCCATGCGCCGGTGACGTCGTTTTGCATGCTGGTGTTCATGTTGTCACTGGCTGGCATCCCACCGCTGGCAGGCTTCTTCGGGAAATTTTACCTCTTCGCGGCAGCATTGAAGGGCGACGCGGCCCACCTGGGATTATTATGGCTGGTCATTGCGGGCATCGCGATGAGCGCGGTGTCGCTTTACTATTACCTCCAAGTGTTGAAGCAGATTTACGTCGCGCCTTGCAACCACCACCAAACTGCGAATCTTTCCATCACTGCCCGCGGTTCCATCATGATTGCGGCAACTTTAATCATTGTGCTGGGCATCGCCCCCGGCCTGTTGCTCCTGCGACTTAAAGCAGCGCTTTGAACGAGCCTCACCCGCTCCTGAGGCCGTTGTTGGGCAGCTTCACCGGATTGTGAAGAATCTTCTCCAAGGTCGAGGTTTCCTGGCTGGATCGACTCAGAATGGCATCCAAAGAAAACCGGGACGGCGCCGCTTCCACGCAATAACAGGATTCGCAGTAAGGAACGCCAAATTGCCCTGCAACTTTCTGCAAATAACGGTGCGCAGCACTCTGGCGAACCTCCTCTTCTTCACGCAGCCCAATGGCCGCCGCCAAGTTTATGCCTTTGTCGCCCTTGGAGCGCATCCAATCGAGCAGCCAGTGTTTTACTTGCGCGGGCAATTCCTCTCCGCTGCGAGAGGCCACAATGACCAAACGTGCCTTTAAGGTCACGGTCGTCGCCTCGTGCTTCAGACGTGTATCGCGCAACTGGTCAAAGTCCCACCAACTGATTTCAAATTCCAATTCACAGCCAAGATTCTCCGTTTCCTGCGAACAAATCTCCATTGCCTGTCGGCGTGCGGTTTCATCCTCGTACGCCACCACCACAAACACAGGCTTGTCCGGCGCTTCGCTGCAAAGTGACCGGCTCAATTCCTCTTTTACATTCATAAAGTAACCTAAGCCCATTTTGCCCTCACTGCCTCAACTTTTTCCCTATAAACAAAAAGCCCATCGCCGATTCCGGCATGGGCGGAATCGCTTATGGGCAATGCCGTGAGGAAAATATAAGCTGAGTCAGTCCAGTTGCAGCACCCGATAAAAGCCCGAGTCAGAAACCGCCAGCGACATCAATTCAGACGGTGACACCCTAGGCTGGCCGTAAGCGGACCAAATGCCTTGGTCCATCGACGCCTTGTGCTGGACCAGATATTGTTTGCCCGGCAAGGCTGGCCAGGAAAGCGTCAGGCTCTCCCCGTCGCGGCGCAGTGTCGGCGTCACCATCGCGACCTCCGCCACGCCAAAGTAGCGCAAAACGCTTCGCATCATTTCCGCGCGGGATGCGGCAGGGAAGAGCGTTTCAAACGGAAAGCTGAAAACCATGGTTCGCCCCAAGTCGGCGCCGCCGTCGTATTTCACCGCGGCCACGCCCCCGTCGGCATAGTGCAACGCAGCGGAAGCGCCCGAAGCGGGCTTGAGGGTTTCCAATTGCCGGACAAAATATATTTCTCCATCGGCCTTGGCTGCCACCGCATTGTCAAAGGGTCCCAAAGCGGAATGCGGGCTGGCCACCACGGCGCGACCCTCCACCAGATTGGTCACCGTTGCGTCCAATGCGGCATGCAACTGCTGGCTAAGAAAGGCTTTGGCTGACTTGTCGAGCACCGAGGCCACATGCGATCCGGAGACAAACAAATGCCCGCCGGCTTTCTGGAAATCGCGGATCAATCGCTGTTCCGCTGCCGGAAAAACCGTTTTCTGCTCGTTGCCCAGGGACCAGAACACCGCTTGGTAATCGGCCAACGCCACGGCGCCAGAAACCACCGCGTCGCTCCGGCAGGAATCGAATGGCATTTCGTTGAGCGCCAGCGCCCGGCCATGCTGGACCACATAGTCGAAGGCGTTGTTGCGCCGGGGAATCACCCGGTCCATTTCGCCAAAAGGTCCAAAGGGGTGGTAATTGGTCCGCGCAATCGTCTGGCGCGGATTGTTCAGCCGATCCAACTGCGTGAAGGCATTGACAAACAACAGCCGGGGCGCGGCGGGCGAAAGGCTTCTCCGGCAGCCAACAGTCTCGGACACCAGCGACTCGCCGGCGGCATTCACCGCGGACACGCGAAAATAAAAATCACGGTCTGCCGGCAGCCACGACAGCGTGAGCGACAGGTTGTTTTTGCCCGCGACGCGAACCGGATGACCAAAGCCATACCCGTTCTCCGAGCGGTAAACGATGTAGCCTTGCGGCGCGTTGTCATCGGCTGATTCAGGCGCGTCCCACGCCACTTCGATACCTTGGTCGGAGGCGGTGGCTCGGACATTTTTCGGCGGCTCGGGCAAAAATCGAAGCGGCACCTTGTCAAATTCGTTCATGTAGCGGACCACCGCCCGGTATGTGGCGCGCGCGGACAGGTCGCGCACCTTGGGATCCCGCAACAGCAACGCATCCTCCTGGCTGTCATGAAAGGCCACCTCCAGAATCGTCGCGTCAAACTCGTCACCGATGACTTTGTTGTTTATTTCACCGAAAGCATAGTCGTCCCGCGCATAGGTCAGGCGGGTCCTATTGTGCCACGGGGTTTCCAGCATGGCCGCCGCAGGTCCCGTGAACGTCTCGTTGATTTCCCGCCCGACCAACTCGGCCAACCGTTCCTGGTGCGGCGTCATGGTGCCTGGAAATTTCGCCGGATTGTTCCAAAGGCCAATGGTGCCGCGCCCTCCTCCCGCGTTGGAGTGGAAGCTGACAAAAATGCGCTGGTACAGGTTGCCCTCGGCTTCCCGGTTCATCTCCCGGGCCATCCGGGGAGGCGTGCCAACATTGTCACTCTGGTCATCGCCGGACCCGTCATAAAGGCTGCTGGGCTGGCCGTGTCCCAGGCTTTTGGCGACCCAATAGCGCGAGGCCTCCTCCTCGCGCGGATAGGTGGACACCGTTGCGCCCGGCGCAGGAACGATGTCACCCATGCCATTGCCGAAACGAATGGCATCGGCGACCGCCACGCGCCCGAATCCAGGATTGGGCTGCAGGTTGCTCACGACCACCGCTCCCCGCTCGGGATGGGAGCCCGCGTCAAAATAATACGTTCCAAGATATACCCAGCCGTTGCCGACCTTGTGATGAGGCACCCGCACCAGCGTCATGCCGCCCGCGTGCAAAATGCGGTAAAGCTGGCTGGTGCGATCGGCTCCATGACGCACCCATGTGTACACCGGATAATACCCCTCAACGGGAATGCGAGGCGTGTAACGCGCGGTAGCCGTTTCGGTCGCGCTCAAGGGCGCAAACCTGTAAGGGGTTTCACCGGCCTGGCCAAAATAAATCTCCGACCGGCTGTCAAACCAGTTTCCAGAAAATGAAACGCCAGGGGAGATGTTATCGAGCACCACCTCATTTGTCTGGTGACCCACGGGCCGAAAGGCCACCACCGTTGCCCCCGAGTTGAAGGCGTACGCCACAAACGCGTTCATCTGGTCGAGGTTGCCGTAGTCCTCGTTCATTTCCAGATAGGGTTTGCGCTGCGTGTACCAGCCCTCCTTGCCCCAGGTCCAGCCGTGGCCGCCGTTGGTGAAAATGACCCGGCCCGCCAGCGATCCGGACGGCTGCCGCGCCGCGCCGGAAAAGCGCCGTTCCCCGGTGCTGGTGCCGGACACCTCGGTTGGCTGCGAACCATCGGGCAGGGTTTCCAAAAACTCCGCGGAGGATTGCGTGGCGAAAACGGCCAGCAACACGGTGAGGACGGGTTTTATTTTCATCAGAGTTGAAATCGACAATGCGGGAAACGCTACCGATTGCCGAAATTCAAGCGAAGGAAAAATTTGAATCCATCCGCATTGCGCCATGCTTCCGAGGACTGGGTAATACCCTTGCCGCTCCCGGGCGATTTCCCTATAAACCAACGCTATCAGAGTGGAAACATCGGCTCGGGCCGGCCATTCCCATGCGATCCAGGAATGAACCCTGAACAACAATCCCGCCAACAGATCGACGCGCACCTCACCGCGTGCGGCTGGGTCATTGCAGTTATTGATATAAGCCCTGACGCCCATTCCCCGCTGGCGGAGCAGACGCGGGTTGGAACGGAAGTGAAGCGGCGGTTGAGCGTGGTGGAGGAGTTGGAGTCGGTGGTGTCGGCCAACCTCCAGCGCGCCACCCGCCTCCGCCAGTCCATCCTCCAAAAAGCCTTCACTGGCAATCTTGCCTAGTTTACCGACTCACCAATATGCCATTCGACTTTTCCAAACTGAAACCCCAACCGAAAGAACAACGGTTGACGGATCCCATCGCGATTTTTCAGCGGCTGCGGGTTACGGACACATCAATCAACGATCTTTGGCTTGCTCAAGGCGACGCTCTTCGCGGATGGAACGACAAGCGAACGGAAACGGACGTTTCTATTTCCCTCAATACTGGCGCAGGAAAGACGCTGGTCGGATTGCTGATTGGGCAGTCACTGGTGAACGAGCTGCGTTCGCTTGTCGTTTACGCGTGCAGCTCAATCCAGTTGGTCGAGCAAACCGCGAAGAAAGCAGAAGGCTATGGTCTCCCATGCACTACCTATTTTCAGGGAAGTTTCAGCAACGACCTCGCGGCAAAAGGAGACGCAGTATGCCTCACAACTTACCAAGCGCTTTTCAATGGAAAGTCG
>CALJZV010000018.1 GCA_937983475.1 uncultured Verrucomicrobiales bacterium | reverse complement strand
TTTTTTATGGAGGAGAGGGTGGCCGAAGGCCGGGAGAGGAGGCCGCACCGGTTGCGGGGTTTGGCTGCGCAAACTCATTTGCGGAGAAAATTTATCACCCGCTTCCAATCGCACCCCCTGGATACCTGCCCTGCCCCGCTGCTCAATGTCCCTTCAGGAAACCAACCAAATCGGCCAGTTCCTGCGACGACATGGCTTTTTCCATCTCCTGCGGCATCAACGAGAGCGTGCTCGCGCGCATGGAAGCAATGTTCGACCGGGGAATGGTTTCCTCGATGCTCATGGCCTGGCGCAAGGTGATGGCTGAAGGCGTTTCGCCGGCCAGCAATCCGGAAAACGCCTGCCCGTCCCTGGTCTCGACATTGTATTGCGTGTAGGTCGGCATGATTTCGTACTCGGGCACAATGATGTGCAGCAGAATCGCCTCCTCGGGCTGGCTGCGGATGCCTGTCAGGTCCGGTCCAACTGTGTGACCGGTCCCGGCAAACACATGGCAAGACGCGCAATACTGCGCGAAGAGGCGCCTGCCGTTGGACGGATTGGGCTTAAGTGACAACGACGCCTTGGCGTCCTCGAATGCCTTCATGCGGTCTCCGGGCTTGAGGTCTTTGAACAGTTTGAGCGCGCGCTGCTTGATGGCTTCGTCCTTATGCTTCATCAGTTGATTGCGCTTTTCAGGACTGACGCTCAAGGGGGCGATGTCGCCGCGTTCGATGGCTGATAACAGCGCGTCGAGCAGCGCCGGTTTACCAATCATGGCCGTGAGGACCGCATCCTTTACCGGCTGGGTGTAGGCGTTCCACCGCTCGGCATTCAGCAAGGCATTCGCCGTCTCTGGATCGCCCTTTTGGCAGAGCGCCCGAATGCAGGCGATTTGCAGTTCAGAAGGGTGTTGTGGATCAATCAGGCTCAGCAGGGTGTCCGCTGTTTTTTCGGAGCCTGCATGGGCCAGCAGATCCACCGCTGCCATTCGTTGTTCCAAAGAAAGTTGAGCATCATTGGCAATGTCACGTGCGCGATCCAACAGGTTGCTGACGCGGCGTTCGGCAGTTTCAGAAACCTCGCGGGCAATGTCGGAAAGCGTCTTTGACGCCTGGCCTTTCTCCGTTGGGCGGGAGCGCATGCCATCAGCCAAACCGCTCAACAGCGCTATCTGCCATGAATAATCCCTTTCCGCACCCGACACCGTGGCAATCTGCACCAGCGGCGTCAGCGACTGGCGCGGATCCTTTCCCACCACCCGTCCCAAGTCGGCCAGAATCGGCAGAAGCCTGGGGGCCTCGGCAGGCTCGGTTTTGAACAGGCCGGAAACGACGGACATGAATTGCTCGCACATTTTACCGGAATGCTCACCCACGGAACTCAACACCGCTGCGCGGGTCCATTTGTCCGCGCCGTCGCGGGCCGCGATGCGCACCAGGCTGGGCACAATCCTCGGCTGGTTTATTTCACCCAGAGCCAGAGCGCAGAGAAACCGCACACGCGGGTCGGGGTCGCCCGCCATGTTGATCAGTTTTTCCGAAAGCGCGGGCGAAGTATTCAAGCGCGGCTCGGCCAATTGAATGGCATGTTCCCGCACCGGGGCGCGCCGATCATCAAGCGCGGTGGCAATCATGGCATCGTCCAGCGCGCCGAAGGAATCGAGCAGGCGCATCGCCAAAATGCGCCCCTCCGGGGTCGTCCCCGCCGTCATGACGGTCTTGATCATCGGCACGACCTTGGAGTCTTTCTTCTCAAGCAACAGCCGGTGTGCCGTGGTGCGGCGCCAACCCTCCGGGCTGTTGAGCAGCAAGCACAGTTCCTTCTGCGAAAGTTTGTTCAAATTCGCGGGCAGCGTCGCAAACCGGCGATGCGCCGTCGAGATGACCCGGTAAATCCGCCCCTTGTCCTTGCCGCTGTCAAAGTCGGTGATCTTCCGCGTCTCCTCGGGCAGATAATCCGGATGCTCGATGGTCTTGCGATACATGTCGCAGATGTAGAGCGCGCCTTCCGGGCCGACGGCCAGGTTCACCGGGCGAAACCAGTTGTCGGTTGATGCCAAAAATTCCATTTTTTCATGGGCGCGGCGCGCGGTAAATGTCGGGCCTTTGGGCGAAAGCATGTCCCGATGCACCAGATTTCCCGCCGGCTCGCAAGTGAACGCGCTCCCCCAGTAACCCGTTGGCAGGGCAGTGCCGGTGTTGATCGTCACGCCGCAGGCCGACGTGAAATGCCCCGCGTGCGACGCCGCCGTGGTGATGTTGGCGCTGGCGGCATAAACCCTCGAGGCCGCGCCATGATCGGGCGTGTCCTGAACAATTTCGCTGAGCGCCAAATACGGGTTGCGCTGCACGTATCGCGGGTCCAGAACGACATGCTGATTATGGTTGCGGTTGGAGCAGATGAAGCGCCTTCCAAAACTGTCAAAACTCGTGCCGAACTGCGCGGTGCCGGGCACCGGCTCCAACGCTTCGGTGTGCGGGTTGAAGCGAAAATCTGTCCGGTTCAACTGTACTGGCGGTCGATCCGGATAATCGGGCGAAGTCACCTTCGAGGAAGTCAATCCGCTGGTCACATATATCCACCCATCCGGGCCAAGTGTCGGATGGCTGATGCGCAACTGCGCGGTGGACTGGGTTTGAAAGCCGGTGAACACGAGCCGCGTCCAGGCCGCATTGCCGTCGCCGTCAGTGTCCTTGAAAAACAGGATGTCCGGAGCGCAGGTGACAAAAATCCCGCCGCGCCAGCACTGGATGCCGTTGGGATACGTCAACCCGTCGGCGTAAACCGTGCGCTTGTCGTATTTGCCGTCGCTGTCGGTGTCTTCCAGCAGCACAATCCTGCCCACCGGCGGCTGATCCTTGCCCGGGCCGGTCGGATAGCCGCGGTTTTCGGCCACATACATGCGACCGCGCTCGTCGAACGCGATGGCCACCGGGTCCACCACCATCGGCTCGGAGGCGACCAGTTCGAGTTTCAGGCCCGGCTCCAGCTTGAACGACGCCATCGCCTCCTTTGGCGACAGCGGCCCGTCGGAGGCCTTGAGCGCGCCTGCGCCGATACAAAAAATAGTCAGGAGAATTGCGGTTTGGGATCGGATCATTGTCAACTTCATGGCTTCATTTCATTCAGCAGGTGCAGCGCCGTTTCCACCAGGCGCTCGCCGGTGCCGGGCTTGACGCGCGAATTGGTCACTTCATAGCTGCCTTCCTCAAAGGCTTTCAGGGTCGGCACGTAAAACGGACGGTCATTGGCCAGCGCAATGACCATAGTCCGCTTGAAAGGCGACTGGCGTTTGATGGCCAGGCCCAACTCGACGAAAATCTCCGCCGGCAGCGTCACGATGGCCGTTTCATGGTCAATGCGGAAGGCCTGCACCTCCAAAGGCCAGGTTGTCCCGCGCGCCGCCAGGTCCAGCGCCTTGAGGGCCTCGACCTTGATGAAGAAACCCACGCCCTCGTCGTTAAGCAGTTTTATTTTCTCATAAGCCGTGGCCAGTTGCTCCGGGGAAACCTCCTGTAGTGGCGCAATGAATTTGCGGCTCGCCGCCGCCAGCGCGGGACGGCGGATTTCCTCCAGTGCGGGCAGCGCCTCCAGCACGGTTTTCCCGAGCGCTGTGCCAATGCGCTCGGCCACAGGGAACCCCTTGACGGTTTCTTTTTTGGAAACGTCAATGTGATTGATGTCGCCGCACGGGGCCGCCCCAAACAGTGAAATCACATTATGCTCCAGCCCGCGCCGAAGCGTCTGCTCCAGGTAAAACGGGTAATCGGCGCTGTACTCCGTGCCGCCAATGGTGTCCAGATGCATCGCGAAAATCGTGACGATGCCCAGAGGCGCCTTGCCTTTTTCGGGGCGCGCCACCAGCAGGCCGACGTCCGGATCGATCGGGCCGGCAGGCCGGACAATGTTCGGATTCAACTGGCCGGGGTTGAAGGCCACCTTGCCGTTTTTCATGTGGAACCGGCGGTTAAATGAAAGTCCCTCCTGCTGCGCGATGCCCGCCTCCAAACGCGCCGGGGCCAGGGCGGCATTGGCCTTTTCGATGACCTGCACCAGTCGGGTAATAAGCATGGCCGGGTAATGAATGGGTTCATGCGGGTCCTCGCCGTGCGTCGCCAGCGCCGCCTCGTGGGCCACGCGCCAACGAATGTCGTCATACAGCGGGCCGGTGTGGCTGTGCGTGGCGCTGATGGAGATATGCGCCACAGGAATGCCTGTTTTCTCCGAGGCCATGGCCCGGGCCAGCGTCGAGACATTCAGTGAAACTCCGGACAAGTCGCAAAACACCAGCGCCAGTCTGGTGCCGCCCTGCTCCAGCACCATCGCCTTGGCCCAAAGCGGGTCGTGCGCGCCAGTGGAGAGTCGCTCGCTGAAATAGCCCGACATGCGCATGCCCACCGGCGGGGTGATGTCCACCTGGGCGACGCCAATCTTCAGGGAATTGGCCGGGCTGGAGGAAGCCGCCCCCACCGCCAAAAACAGCAGCAGCACGCCGCCGCGCAACAATGACTTCATAATGCTTAAAATTCGTCGCAACCGTTTCACGGAAAAATCACATCCTCCAGAACAAACCCGGGCGCCGCCATCCTGGGAAAATGAGGGCCGACCGCGTTTCATTCGCCTAAACGATGCGGAAGGCTCTGCGAAGCTTCAAGGAATTTGTCGGGAGCAAATCGGGGCGAAAGTCCCTTGTCTGCTTTTAGGAAAATAAAATATCATTCCCTGCGTCCAAACACTCTGACTATGGCAGCACGTTTACACAGAATAAGCCGCGCCTGGCTTGTCTTGGGATTCGCCTTCACCTCGCTGGTCAAGGCCGAAACCGCCGGCGACCGGGTTGAATTCAACCGCGACATTCGCCCCATTCTCTCCGAGAACTGCTTTCACTGCCACGGCTTCGACAAACACACCCGCCAGGCCAAATTGCGCCTGGACGAACGCGACAACGCCGTCGAGCGAGGCGCCATCGTTCCCGGCAAGCCCGAGGAAAGCGAACTCATCGCCCGCATCCTGACCGAGGACGAAGACGACATCATGCCGCCGCTGGACACGCACAAGAAACTGACCAGCGAGCAAAAGGATTTGCTCAAGCGATGGATCGCCCAGGGCGCGGAATACCAGCCGCACTGGGCCTACATCACGCCCCACCGGCCTGCGCTGCCCAAGGTGCACCATGCCAAATGGGTCCGGACGCCGGTTGACGCCTTCGTGCTGCACGGCCTGGAGACGCGCGGCATCAAGCCCTCGCCCGAGGCGGACAAACGAACGCTGCTGCGCCGCCTGAGCCTGGACTTGACGGGGCTTCCCCCGACGGTGGAAGAGCTCAACGCGTTTCTCAAAGACAACAGCTCCCGGGCGTATGAAAAACAGGTGGATCGGTTGCTGAAGTCCCCGCGCTTTGGCGAGCGCATGGCCGCGCCGTGGCTCGATGTGGTGCGCTTCGCCGACACGGTGGGTTATCACGGCGACCAGAATCAGAACATCTTTCCCTACCGCGATTACGTGATTGATTCCTTCAATCGCAACAAGCCCTTCGACCAGTTCACCATTGAGCAGATAGCCGGCGACCTGCTGCCCAATCCGACAACGGAGCAGAAAGTGGCCACCGGGTTCAACCGCCTCAACATGATGACGCGCGAGGGCGGCGCCCAACCCAAGGAATACCTCGCCAAGTACGCCGCCGACCGCGTCCGCGCTGTTTCCACGGCGTGGATGGGCTCCACCATGGGCTGCGCCGAATGCCACGATCACAAATACGATCCGTTTTCGACCAAGGATTTCTACCAGATGGAGGCCTTCTTCGCAGACGTTAAGCAATGCGGCGTTTATTCCGAGTATCCCTACACGCCCAATGAGGACTTGAGAGGCTTCGCCAACTACCATCCGTTTCCGCCGGAGATTGTCGTGGAAAGCCCCTACCTTCAGCGTCGCATCGGGCGCCTTGAGGAAAAAATAACCACGCTGCTTGCCGAAAGCGCCGCGCAGGTGTTCACCAATGCGTCCGCTCGCGCGGCCTTTGAAGACTGGCGCAAGGACGTTCTCATTTTGCTGCAAGAAAAGCGGGATGGCTGGATCACGCCAACGCCCACAGTGACAATCAAAACCAAAGCCACCAACGCCGAGCCGCTGTTCTCTGTCAATACCGACGGGTCGGTGAGCCTCAAGCCGGTGGAGCGCGAAAATTTGGAACTGGCCGTTCCGCTGCCCAAAGGCGCCTGGGTTGCCGCCGTGCGTTTGGAAGCCGTTCCGCAGGAGGGCGCCACCGAGGAAATCCGCTACAAACATCGCCGCCGCATGGGGACGTCCATCAACCTTTCCGCACGCATCCGTCAGTCAAATAAAAAGGAAAACCCGGTGGCCTTCTCCGACGCCGAGGCGTTTCACAAGGAGGAATTTTATTCCAGCAGCCTGCCGGTCATCGGCGTGAAGAACTCGTGGAAACTCACCTCCGAACACGACAACCAGACCGCCATTTATGTATTGGAAAAACCGTTCCTGTCCGCCGAAGGCGACGTGTTGATTCTCAGCCTGCGCAACACCTCCATCATTTCCGCCAAAGCCTCTGTCGGCCCGCTGGCTGCGCGGCATCCGCTCAAGGCCGGCGCAGACGACGCCTTGCGCAACGCCTTAATCAAGCCGACGGGCAAAAAGCTTTCCATGGAACTGGCTGCCGTATGGGAGGCCTATTTGCTGGGAACCGATGCCCATCCGGACACTTCCTCCAAACTGCGCCAACTGGCTTGGGAAATCCGCGAATGCCGCGAGGGCCGGGCCTTCACCATGGTGACCGAATCGCGCGAGCCGATGGTCACGCGCGTGCTGCCGCGCGGCAACTGGCAGGATGAAAGCGGTGAAGTCGTCGAGCCGGCTGCCCCGCATTTTTTGCCGCAAATTCCCGTCGGCGGCAGCCGCCTCACCCGGCTGGACCTGGCCCGATGGCTGGTGGCGCCGGAGAACCCCTTGACCGCGCGCACGGTGGTCAACCGGTTGTGGAAAGAATTTTTCGGCACCGGCATCTCCGCCGTGGTGGATGACCTGGGGGCGCAAGGCGAATGGCCGACGCACCCGGAATTGCTCGACTGGCTGGCAGTGGAGTTTCGCGACAGCGGCTGGAACACCAAGCACATGGTCAAGCTGATGGTGATGTCCTCCACCTACCGGCAACTCTCCAACCAGACGCCCGAGTTGCAGGATCTGGACCCGGCCAACCGGCTGCTGGCCTTCCAGTCGCCGCGCCGACTGGACGCCGAATATGTCCGCGACAGCGCACTGTTCATCGCGGGTTTGCTCAATCTTGACCTCGGCGGCCCGAGCGCCCGCCCCTATCAGCCCGCAGGCTATTACGCGCACCTTCAGTTTCCCGATCGCGACTACCAGCCGCACCGGGACGAGCGCCAATATCGGCGCGGCGTTTACACGCATTGGCAGCGCACTTTTTTCCATCCGATGCTCGCCAATTTTGATGCCCAGTCCCGGGAGGAATGCGTGGCCAGCCGCTCACTCTCCAACACCCCGCAGCAGGGGCTGACGCTGCTCAACGACCCGACATTCGTCGAGGCGGCGCGCGTGCTGGCGCAAAATCTAATCGCGCAGTCCAGGTCGTCCGATGTCCAACGCCTGGAGTTCCTGTTTCAAAAGGCTCTGGCCCGTTTGCCCAAAGAAAATGAAAAAACCTCCCTGCTACATTTTCTCAACAGTCAGCGCGCGCACTACACTGAACATGCGGACGAAGCCGGAAAATTGATCCAGGTTGGAATCGCTCCCGCGCCGGAAAACAGTAGTTTCGTTGAACTGGCGGCGTGGACTACGGTGGCACGGGCAATCTTAAACATGAACGA
>CALJZV010000017.1 GCA_937983475.1 uncultured Verrucomicrobiales bacterium | reverse complement strand
CGCTGATCTCAAGCCCCATCGGGGCGAAATAATATAGCCCCGGGCAAGCGCAGCGTCGCCCGGGCTCAACTCCTCCCAATAAATCCTCACTTTACCGGCTCTGCCGGTGCGAGCGACAGCGAGTTTCAATCGAAGCCCTCTCAACTGACCGGACTATGCCGCCCCGAATGGGGCTCCTTGATTCAGACGGGATTGACTACAACGATGCCGCTCCTGACGGAGCTGGGGGGGCGGGAAATCTGCCGGGATTGTTCACGACCGGTGCTCCGCATCCTTCGCCCCCTTCGCCCTATCCGGCCAAAGTCATGCCACTTCTGAGGGTTAGAATGCGTTTGTAAAAGTAATAGAAACAACATTGCTGTGCCTGCGATCCAAAATATCAACCGATGATATCACACTGTTTGTAAAAAACTGATTCTTCCAATCCTCGTAAGCCATCGGCCGCCTAGCCTTCGCCCTTACCAACAGGCATGCGGGATTGGACCAGGAAAGCGCAAACAAGAAATGAGTCCTGTGAGCATTTCGAACTAACATAGCGGCATCAGGCTCAAGTCCTCGGCTCGATAAATACTTTTCCATGTCACCTACCGTCATCCCGTTCGTCATGCCGGAAATTATCTCCAAGACCTGCTCTCGCTCGACTTTGTTAAGCCAGCCTCGACCTTGCGAATAAAGCAAAAACGTCGCGGTCAAGAGGCCTAAAGTCAGGATTCGCGCTCGAATGCTCATAGACCGTAATCTTATAGATTAACTCAAAAGTTAAAGAGAGTGTTTAATTTTGGAGCGCGCGTTAACGGCGAGTGACCTTTCCATAAAATGAGAGGCGTTTGTCGAGCCGGATTCATCGTCAAAGAAAGAAAGCCAACACCCATGGGTCAAACAATGCACGAACCGGGATTGGACGTCCACTGGGATATTGAATTTGTCCTCCTTCCCGCTGGGGCCAAGTTCGAAGAAGCGATCTCCCGCGAATCCGACTTCTCTTATCCATCTGGGGAGTCAGGAGCTCGTATAACTCGCTCTGAACCTATTGAAGTGACGAAGCAAGCTTGGGTCTTTTGGCGGTCGGCAGGCCAAAGTGCGGGTGCCATTGATATTTGAATTGATTGCGCCACCTTTGGAGGTATTGAATCCACCCAACGGATAATTAAAGCACTAACCAACCCTTTGCCGGAACCAACGTGAAACCGACCGATCTTCGGGGCATTCTCCAATACATTCCCAGCTTCCGGGAAAAAACCTTCATTATCGCCATTGATGGCGCGATTGTGACGGATGAGAACTTCGCCAACATCCTGCTCGATGTGGCGGTGCTCCGCTCCCTGAACATTCGGGGGGTGCTGGTGCACGGCGCCGCCGCACAGATTGGCGCCCTGGCCAAAGAACAGAACATTCAGCCGTCAGACCTGGTGGGCAACGGCGTGACCGACGCTGCCACACTCCGGCTGGCGCTCACGGCGGCCAACCGGCTGACCCACGAGATTCTGGAGGGCCTTTCGGCCAATGACCTCCGGGCCGCCTGCTCCAACGCGGTCATCGCGCATCCTCTGGGCATTTTGCAGGGCGTGGACCATCAGTTCACCGGCAAGGTCGAGCGCGTGGACGTGGAGTTGCTTCAGACGCTGTTGTCGCAGGGCATTGTGCCGGTGGTCCCGCCTCTGGGCTTTGACGGCGACGGCAAAACCTACCGGGTCAACTCCGACGTCGTGGCAGTGGCGCTGGCCGCGGCGCTCAAGGCCATCAAGCTGATTCTCATCACCACCGAGGACGGGCTGCTGATGCAGGGCGAGCTTTTCCGCCAGTTGCCCGTCGCGCAGCTCGATAATCTTCTGGCCAAGCACAAGGGCGAGTTTTCCGTCGATGCGCTTTCCAAGGCCCAGAACGCCTCGGCGGCCTGCCGCGCGGGCGTGCAGCGGGTGCACATCATCAACGGGCGGGTGGACGAGGGGTTGCTGGCCGAGGTCTTCTCCAACGAGGGCGTCGGCACGCTGATTTACGCCGACCAATACCAGCAGATTCGCAAGGCGATGAAGAAGGATGTGCGGGCGATTTTCAAACTCACCAAGCCGTCGGTGGCCAGCGACGAATTGGTCAAGCGCACGCGGAGCACGATTGAAAAGCAACTGGGCGATTATTTCATTTTTGAAATTGACCGGAACCCGGTCGCCTGTGTCGCGCTGCATGTGTATCCCGAGCAGAAGCAGGGCGAACTGGCCTGCCTGTATGTCAGCTCCTCGCACGAGAACCAGGGCATCGGGTTGAAGCTCATTCAGTTTGTGGAAAATAAAGCGCGCGAGATGGGTTTGACCGAACTGGTCACGCTTTCGACGCAGGCCTATACCTACTTCATTTCCAAGGGCGGTTTTTCCGAGGGATCGCCCGACGATTTGCCGCCGGCGCGGCGGGAAAAATACGACCAGAGCGGCCGCAACTCCAAGGTGTTGATCAAAAAACTGAACCGCACCGAAACCAAACCGGCCTGAGGGACTGTCCGCAATGTCCCGACACCCGCACCTTTCCTCACAATCCGACCCGACGTTTTCGGCGCGCTCCCGTTCGTCGTGGGAAACCATCCGGCGCGTGGTGGTGTATCTGCATCCATACAAGGCAATGGCGCTGGCCACCATCGGCTGCGCGGTGTTGTCGCTGGCGTTTTCCTTCGTGTTTCCCAAGGCCACGCAATACATCGTGGATGACGTCATTGGCGCCAATCGCCCCGACCTGCTGTTGCCAGCGATCCTCGCGCTGGTGGCGGCGTTTTTCTTCCGGGACTTCTTCAACAGCCTGCGCATCCGCATCAACAATGTCTTTGAGCAGAATGTCATTTTCGACATGCGGCGCGAGGTGTACGGGCGGCTGCA
>CALJZV010000016.1 GCA_937983475.1 uncultured Verrucomicrobiales bacterium | reverse complement strand
CTATCGTTTCGCGTCTTTTCTTGGCGTCCTTTCTCTCCAGGGGCTTTTGCGTGACACATTTCGTCCACCATTCCTTGCCGTGCAGCGCAGCCTGCATGAACTCGTCGGAGACGCGCACCGACAGGTTTTCGTTCTGATACATGACGCTGCCGTAGGCTTCGCCGTTGTAGGATCCGTCGTAGCCTTGCTCAATCAAGGCCCAGGCCTTGCGTTCTTCCTTCTGCTTGCAGTCAATGAACTCCTCGATGTCGCCATGCCAGTCGCGCAGGGTGTTCATTTTGGCAGCTCGACGGGTCTTGCCGCCGGATTTTACGACGTTGGCTACCTGGTCATACACTTTGAGGAAGGACAACGGCCCGCTGGGGCGTCCGCCGCCGCTGAGCTTTTCTCGGCTGGAACGAATGGGGCTCAAATCCGTGCCGGTGCCGGAGCCGTATTTGAACAGCATGGCCTCGCTGTAGGCCAAGTGCATGATGCTCTCCATGTTGTCGTCCACTGATTGAATAAAACAGGCGCTGCCCTGCGGATATTCATATTGGGTGGAGGCGCGTTCAGCGTGCTTGGTCTTCCGGTTGTAGTACCAGTTCCCCTTAGCGGAGTTTTTGCCCACACCATATTGGTGATAGAGGCCGACGTTGAACCAGACCGGGGAATTAAATGCGCCGTATTGATTGATGCACAACCAGGTCAATTCTTCGTAGAAGATTTCTCCGTCTTCGCGGGAAAAATAACCGTCCTTGATTCCCCAATCAGCGATGGTTCGGCAGACGCGATGAATGAGCTGTTTGACTGAAATCTCCCGCTCTGGCGTGTTTTGTTCGCCGTAAAAATATTTTGAAACCACCACCTTGGTGGCGAGAAGGGACCAAGACTTGGGCACCTCAACATTTTCCTGCTTGAAAATGACTTTGCCGGAATCGTCGGTAATTTCGGCAGTCCGTTTGTCCCATTCGATCTGGTCAAATGGTTTGACTTTGGCGTCACTGAACACGCGCTTGACCCTTAAAGCGTCTTTGGAAGAGGCGCGGGATCGGCGCGCCGTAATCCCTGTGCGGCGACGGGCGGCGAGCTGTTTGGGGGACAGCACTTCATCGCGAGCGTCTATCATGGCTAAGTTCCTTTTAGTTAAAATCTACGTTTATGACCTCAGTCTTGCTGGTCGGGCGACCAGAAGACCACATTGCTCTAAGGGGCAGTTTTCAAGGGTTTTTACAGAAAATCCAAGAAAATACCCCACTTGTTGGGGAGCGGGAACGAACGTAACACCATATATTGTGGCGGCAAGGAAATTTTTTGGAAAATTTTATTCACTCGTTATTAACAATTTATGCCGCCTTCAATCCCCGAAATGAAGTGTTTTTGGGGGTATCCTCGTGAAGCTTGGTTGCGCTTTTCGTCCTTGTCTCTTAAAGCGGAAAGGCACGCATGGAAAAAGTCACAGGTCGAGCTTTGAAGTTTGCCTTGGCTCACTTACTTTGGAGCGTATGTTCCGACCCTGCATTGACCTTCACGAAGGCAAGGTAAAACAAATTGTAGGCGGCACCCTTTCCGAGGATGAATCGACTCTGCGCACGAACTTCGTTTCGGATCGTTCTGCAGCGTGGTACGCCGAGCTTTATAAACGTGACGGGCTTAAAGGGGGGCACGTCATCATGCTTGGACCGGGCAATGAGGCTGCCGCGCGGGAAGCTTTGGCGGCGTATCCCGGTGGACTGCATGTTGGCGGCGGGATTCGCGCCGACAATGCGACGGCATGGCTGGATGCGGGCGCGTCGCATGTCATTGTCACATCCTGGGTTTTTCGCGATGGCCAACTGGATTGGGACCGATTAAAAGCTTTGGTCAATCAGGTCGGGAAAAACCGTCTTGTGTTGGACCTGAGCTGTCGCCGGCGGGGCGAGGACTACTTCGTTGTCACGGACCGGTGGCAGCGGTTTACCGATTTGAAAGTCAACCGTGATACGCTTGAGCAACTGGCTGGTTGGTGTGATGAATTTCTCATTCACGCTGCTGACGTGGAGGGGTTATGCCAAGGAGTGGACATGAAGTTGGTTTCGGAGGTTGGAAGGTGGACGCCCATCCCTGCAACCTACGCTGGAGGAGCCAGTTCCATAACGGATTTGGCGCGCGTTGCCGAATGCGGACGGGGGAGGGTGTATTTAACCATTGGTTCAGCACTGGATATATTTGGTGGAAAGGGGGTTAAGTATGATGAAGCCGTGGCGTTCAATCGTCAGCTTGCCAACGGTAAAACTGCATGAATTGTCTGGGATGTTTCTAACCGTCAAAAAACTTGATTTTGCCGGTTGACACCCCGCTGCCTCAAAACTATTCTCGCCACCCCTGATTTCAAAGGGACCTGACATCGGCGGCAGTGCCGACTTCAGGCCCAGCTCAAGAAAGGAAGTGATTTTTAGTGACCGAAATTAAACTTAAAAAAGGCGAATCTGTTGACAAGGCATTGCGCCGCTTGAAGAAGAAGATTGATCGTGAAGGCATTTTGAAGGAAGTGCGCAACCACCGGCACTACGAAAAGCCAAGCGAACGCCGCCGCCGCAAGGAAAAAGTGGCTCGGTTTTCTGCGATGTTGAGCGCCCGTTACGCCGAACAATAAGCGTAAACTGTTGAATTCCAATTGCCGGATGTGGTTCACTTTTCAGGACTGCATCCGGCATTTTATTTGTCTTGAACCGCAGGATGCGGTCGCAGAGGCAGGCGCGGTTTAGCGGTTTAGTTTGGATATGTATTCACTTTCCACTTGTTGGAACTCGTATCGCCACACGGATGGCCGGATAATGCTTCGGGAAATCCGGGATTTGGGCTTTGACTATGCCGAGTTAAGCCACGGCATTCGCATCAGCCTGCTCCCCGGCATTTTCGATGCGGTGGATGCCGGAGAAATTAAAATATCCACCCTCCATAATTTCTGCCCACTCCCACTGGGAGTAAACCATCCGGCTCCCAATTTATACCAGTTTACTTCGCCGGATGCCCGCGAGCGGGAACTTGCCTTCAAGCATACGGTCAAAACCATTGAGACCGCCGCCCGGGTTGGCGCTCAATTAGTGGTGCTGCACATGGGCAGCATTGCCATGCGCAATTACACCGATCGCCTCGGAGAAATGATCGAAAATGGCCAGCAGAACACGCCAAAATACGACAAGCTCTGCGCCGAGGTCATGGAAAAGCGCGAGGACAAGAAGGAAAAATTTGTCGAAAACGCCTACGCCATGCTCGAACGGATTGTTGAAGTGGCCCAAAAGCATGACATCAAACTGGGTGTCGAAAACCGCGAGGCACTGGAGGAAATTCCCTTGGAGAGCGATCTTTCATTTTTCTTCAAGCGGTTTGACAATCCGCTGGTGGGTTACTGGCATGACACGGGTCATGCCCAAATCAAGGAGCAATTGGGTTTTGTGCATCATCGGCTGTTGCTTGAGTCCATGGTCAAGCGATTGCATGGATTCCATATTCATGATGTCAAGTTCCCGACGCGTGACCATAACCCTCCGGGGAGTGGCATCATCGATTTTGCGGCTTTAAAGCCGATGGTGGAGCCGCGTCACATCAAAGTTTTCGAGTTCAAGCCGGGTTTGACGCCGGAGGAGGTTCTCGGCGGTGTCACCCACATCAAACGACTTTGGGGTGAGGAGTGAATGCTGGCCGGAAAATGTGGAATGTGGCCTGGCGGATAATCGTCTGCGCGGTACTGCTAGCCTGGATTTTTCACGCGATATTCTCCAACGAAGCCCAACTGGCGGCAAAAGAGCAAGGAATTGACTGGCGGGCTCTTTCCAAGCCCGAGCAATGGAAGCTGGCATGGAAATTGGGCCCCACTGAACTGTGGCACACCTTGGCATCGGTCAAGCCTCTGGCCTTTGGATTGTCACTGGGGTTCGTGGGCCTGATAATCATCCTTGGGGTGCTGCGGTGGCGAATGGCACTGGAAGTTCAGGGGCTTCATTTGCCCATTGGCCGCGCTTTGGAAATTTCCCTGGTTGCCCATTTTTTCAATTCCTTTCTGCTCGGCTCCAGCGGTGGTGATTTGATGAAGGCGTATTATGCGGCGCGCGAAACCCATCACAAGAAAGCCGAGGCTGTGACGACGGTGTTTGTGGACCGGTTGCTGGGATTGTGGTCCATGTTGTTTTTCGCTGCTGTCATGATGTTGCCCAACCGCGCGCTCCTTTGGGAACATGAGCGTCTGGGGGCGACCGCGCTGTTGATTTTGGCGCTTTTAGGGGGCTGCACTCTGGTTCTCATGCTGGCGTTCTGGGGAGGCGTTTCCAAGATCATGCCCGGGGCGCGAGGCTGGATTCGCCGGTTGCCGAAGGGCGAACTCATCGAACGTGTGCTGCTTTCCTGCCGCCAGTTCGGCCCCAGCCGCGGTTTTTTATTGAAGGCGTTTATTTTGTCCATGGCCATCAATGCGGCCTGCGTGTTTCAGGTGATGGCCTTAAGCCGAGGCCTGTCTCTCGAGATTGCTCCGACGGTGTTGTTCGTGATCGTGCCGATTATTTATTGCATTTCAGCTTTGCCCATTACCCCGAGCGGTCTGGGCGTTCGTGAAAACCTGTTTGTGCTGATGCTCGCCGTGCCGGAAATAGCAGTGCCAGCCACGCCTGCCCTGTCGCTGTCATTGCTGGTCTATGCGGGTGGTTTGTTTTGGAGCATCGTTGGAGGCATTGTTTACCTCTGCCTCAAGGACCGTCAGCACTTGGAAGAAATTACTCAGGCAGAGCCGGTTGCGGATAATATTTGAGAACTCGGCTAAGCGGCCAGTTAATCAGCCCCTGCTTGACCCTCTGAAGCCGGCTGTTAGCCTTGCGGCGTGATAGCGTTGATTGATTACGGCTCCGGCAACTTGCGCAGTGTTGAGCGCGCCCTGCGAAAGGTGGGCGCCAGCGTCCAGGTCGTCACCAAGGCTGAGCAAATCCGGGATGTTCGCGCTGTCGTTTTGCCGGGCGTGGGGGCGTTCGATGATTGTGTCAACGCGCTTCAAAAGCAGGAACTCATCGCTGGGGTGAAAAATTTCATTGGCTCGGGACGCCCGTTTCTGGGGATTTGCGTCGGCTACCAGGCGCTGTTTGAACGAAGCGAGGAGTTCAACAGTTGCGCCTTGGGTTTTTGTTTGTTCAAAGGCAAAGTCCGTCGGTTCGCCGATCAGTCCGGGCTGAAAATTCCCCAAATCGGGTGGAACCAGATTGAAATCATCCAAGACAAGTGTCCCTTGTATCGCGGAATTGAAAGCGGCAGTTACGTGTATTTTGTGCATAGTTTTTTCCCGGAGCCGCAGGATGAATCCATCGTTGCGACCCGCACCAATTACGGACTGCCTTTTGCCTCCTCCATCTGGAAGGACAATGTGTTTGCCACGCAGTTTCACCCGGAAAAAAGCCAGGGCGTCGGTTTGCAATTGCTCAGAAACTTCGTTGCGTTAGCATCGGCCATGTGAACGCTTTGCCCCCTCAAAGAGACCGCTTACGATCCCGTTTTTTGAAAGTTGCCGTTTTTTTCCTTAAACCCATCACATGGGTTGTTGGATCGGGTATCATTTTATGGGTCGATTTCGTCAGCGGGCCGTTCATTCAGTTTCCCGTGACTTTTATATTTCCCGTGGCCGTTGCTTCGTGGAATCGAGGCTGGCGGGTGGGATTGCTTTTCGCCGTATGCCTTCCCGTAGTGCGTTTCTTTTATTCCCACATTTGGACCGTCCCATGGACAATAGGGGATGCCGCTGTCAACATGTGCATTCGCATTGCCGTGCTCTCAACATTTGCCTTTCTCATAGATCGGCAGGCCAAACACACCAAGGCTTTGGAAAAGGAGGTCAAAATGTTGGAAGGCATTCTGCCCATCTGCTGCTACTGCAAGAAAATTCGCGACGCCGACAATGTGTGGCAGCCCATTGAAGCTTATATCTCCAAGCGAACGGATGCGATGTTCAGCCACGGCTTCTGCCCCGAGTGCGGTCGCAAATATTACGCTGAATTTATGGGTGCGGACAAAGCTGAGTGATTTTGAGCGCGTGGCGCACCTCTTGCGGTCCAGTTTGATTCAGGGAATGCCCTAGCATTCTCCCCCTTGTGCCGAGGGAATCCCTCTGCTAGGTTTCGCTCGTCAACAGTAAAAAAGAATTGTCGCCTCGTTTGGGCTGACAAAAAATGTAAACATTTATGGCATACGAATTACCACCATTACCTTATCCGAAAGACGCGCTCGAACCTCACATTGACGCGCAAACCATGGAAATCCACCACGGCAAACATCACGCAGCCTATGTCGCCAATGTCAATAAGGCCGTCGCCGGCAAGGCGGATTTGGAATCCAAATCAGTGGAGCAGTTGGTCAGCAATTTGGACGCCGTCCCCGCGGACATTCGTGGCGCGGTGCGCAACAATGGCGGTGGCCATGCCAATCATTCGCTGTTCTGGAAAATTTTAGGCCCCGAGGCCGGCGGTGAGCCCAAGGGCAAGCTTGCCGATGACATCAAGGCAACCTTTGGCAGTTTTGACGCCTTTAAGGAAAAATTTGAGGCCGCCGGCACTACCCGATTTGGAAGCGGTTGGGCATGGCTGGTCGTGAACAACGGCAAGCTGGAAATCTGTTCTACAGCCAACCAGGACTCGCCAATAATGGGCAAAGCTGTAGCCGGTTGCGAAGGCAAGCCCATCTTGGGGTGTGATGTCTGGGAGCATGCCTACTACCTCAAATACCAAAATCGCCGCCCGGATTACCTCAAGGCATTCTGGAATGTTGTTAACTGGTCTGAAGTGGCCAGGAATTACGAGGCGGCTTTGAAATAGGTGTTCGTTCCTCCAGAGGCGCGACAGGCATGAGGGCCGTCGCGCCTTTTTCTTTTCCCTTTAGAAATCAAACTCCAGGTGCTCCCGGCGAAAAAACA
>CALJZV010000015.1 GCA_937983475.1 uncultured Verrucomicrobiales bacterium | reverse complement strand
CCGGCGGGGACGCATTACGACTGGGCGGTGCAGTTTGAGCACATGGAAAATGCTAAGGAACGGCTGCTCGTGGTGGTGCCGCTGACGCTGGTGCTGGTGTTTTTGCTGCTCTACATCAACACCCGGTCCGTTGTGGAAACCGGAATTGTGTTGCTGGCCGTGCCCTTCTCACTGGTTGGCGCGTTTTGGCTGCTCTACGCGCTGGATTACCAGATGAGCGTCGCGGTCTGGGTCGGATTGATCGCCCTGGCGGGTCTCGACGCGGAAACGGGCGTCGTCATGCTGCTTTATTTGACGCAAACGTGGGAACGCTGGAAAAAGGACGGCAAGCTGCGCACGCTGGAGGATTTGATCAGCGTCGCCAAGGAGGGCGCGGTTCAGCGCATTCGGCCCAAGATGATGACCATTGGCACCACGCTGATCGGCCTGATCCCGATCCTGTTTGCCACCGGTGCCGGCGCGGACGTCATGAAGCGCATTGCCGCGCCGATGGTCGGCGGCATCATCACCTCGGGAATTCTGGAGCTGCTCATTTACCCCGTGCTGTTTGTGATGTGGAAAAAACACGAACTCAAGCGCCAGGCTCACGAACCGCCGGGAGCGGGATCGCCCTGAGAAAAATGAAAGCCTCAAGCCAGCCCCCAGCCAGCGTCTTGCGCGGCTCCGGCAAATGCCCTAGCTTGGCGCCATGAGAAAGTGGGTCATCGCGCTGCTGAGTTTCCTCCAGCTCTTCACCAATGCTTCCTTTGGCGAAACCAAGGAAGTGCCCGTGCCCGGCAAGAAGGTGTACATCGTGCCGGTGCAGGAGGACATCATGCCGCCGCTGGTCTATCTCATCCGACGCGGCGTCAAGGAGGCGATGGAAGCCAAGGCCGACCTGCTGGTGCTGGACATGGACACCAATGGCGGGCGCGTGGACACCACGGAGGAAATCATCGAGATCATCAACCAGTTTGACAGGCAGACCGCCACTTACGTCAACAAAAAGGCCTTCTCCGCCGGTGCGTTCATCTCCTTTGCCACGCAGAAAATATACATGGCCCCGCAAAGTGTCATCGGCGCGGCGGCGCCCATTCTCATGTCCCCGACCGGCGGCGCGGAAGGCATGAACGATACCTTGGAGGCGAAGATGACTTCGGCCATCAGCGCCCTGGTGCGCGCCAACGCGGAAAAAAACGGCCACAACGTCGAGGTCGCCGACGCGATGGTGAAGAAGACCAAGGAGTTGGTCATTGACGGCAAAGTGCTCAATGAGAAAGGGCAGATTCTCACGTTGACCGACAAGGAGGCCGCCAAGGAATACGGCGACCCGCCCAATCCGCTGCTTTCGGCGGGCACGGTGGAGTCCATGGAGGCGCTGCTGGAGGAACTGGGATTTGGCAGCGCGCAGGTAATTCGCATCGAGCCGACCGGCGCGGAGAAGCTTGGCTTCTGGCTCAACGCCATCAGCCCGTTGCTGCTCCTGATTGGCATCGTTGGCGTTTACCTCGAATTCAAGACGCCGGGCTTCGGCCTGCCGGGGGTTGTGGGCCTGGTGGCTTTCACGCTTTATTTCACCGGAGCCTACATCGCGGCCCTGAGCGGCGCGGAGTGGATACTGGTGTTCATTCTCGGCCTGGTGCTGATCGCGATGGAGCTGTTCCTGTTTCCCGGCACCATTGCGCTGGGCGTCTCCGGCGCGGCGATGGTGCTGGCGGCGATCATCATGGCGGTGGTGGATGTTTATCCCGGCGCGCCAGCCCTACCCGATGTCTCCAAGCTCAAGCGCCCGCTGCAAGAACTGGCCATCGCCATCGGCGGCGCGGTCGCGCTGATTCTCCTGCTGGCTCGACTGTTGCCCAAAACACCGGTTTACGGCGCCCTGATTTCCCAGACTGCCAGCGGCGTGAGGACCGAGTCGCAGGTGGAACAAAAACGCGCGGCGCAACTTGGGCAGACTGGCGTGACGATTTCGACGTTGCGGCCCGGCGGCAAGGCGCAGTTCGGCGACGCGATTCTGGACGTCATGTCCCAAGGGGAGCTGATCGCCAAGGGGCAGCGCGTGAAGATCATCGGCTTCAGCGGCCCCGACGCCATTGTGGAGCCGCAGGACGAGGCCGCCTGAGCGCGGTGATATTTTCTTTGCCCACGACTGGCGAGTCCGCAAAGATCGCCCCGTTCATTTCACCATTAATCAAATGAAAATATTCTTCGCCGCACTGCTTTTGGCATTGGCCGCCGGTTGCGCCAGCACGGAACAGCAATCCAAGAGGCCCGTGTCCATATTCGATGGAAAAACCTTCTCCGGCTGGGAAGGCGAAACCAATAAGGCCTGGCGCATTGAGGACGGCGCGCTGGTCGGCGGCACGCTTCAGGCGAAAATTCCGCGCAACGAGTTTCTTTGCACCACGCGGAGTTACACCAACTTCGTGCTGAGGCTAAAATTCAAGATGGTCGGTCAGGACGTGAACTCGGGCGTGCAGATTCGAAGCCAGCGAATTCCCAATCACCATGAAGTTATCAGTTATCAGGACGACCTGGGCGACCCGCACTGGTGGGGCTGCATCTATGACGAATCGCGCCGCAACAAGGTGCTGGCCAAATCCGACATGGAACAGGTGAACACGATCCTGCGGCGCGGCGATTGGAACGATTACACCATCCGCTGCGAGGGACGACGCGTGCAGCTCTGGATCAACGGCCTGCAAACCGTGGATTACTTTGAGCCCGACGAGACGATTCCCCAGCATGGCATCATTGGCCTGCAAATCCACAGCGGGCCGCCCAGCGAAGCGTGGTATAAGGACATTTCAGTCGTGGAGCTTCCCTAAGAGTTGTGGAGTGGCGCATCCGGCAGGATTTGAACCTGCAACCCTCGGTTCCGAAGACCGATGCTCTATCCAGTTGAGCTACGGATGCAGCGCGGAGGGACAATAGAGGCAAAGGTCCTGTCAGGCAAATGAATGTTGGCCTGTAAAAGTGAACCCGGCAAAATGCGGCATCAGGGAGTTTCAATCACCCTGAAATATTTGTTGGTTTGGCTGGAAGGCAACGCAACTTCGTGCGCGTTGGTTGCGAGCGTTCCGGGCACATCATCCCAATCCAGCAGGTTGGTGCTGCACTGCAATTTGCGAGTGACATCCGATGCCCAGTTGAAAACCAGGTTGGTCTGGCTTGGGAACATTACAAAGCCGAGGTTCTGCGCGGAATTGGTGGAGGGCGGCGATTTGGTCAAAATAAACAATTCCTGGTTAAAGGAATCCGCGGTGACACCGACAATCACATCCCTGGCGGCGTTCACCCGCATGGAAAATGATTCCTGCCCTTCCTCATCCGTCTCCGTGACTGTGACCACGCCCGGCGACCCCAGGCTGAAATTACCTGTAGACGATCCCTCGAACTGCGAAGTGAAAAAACCATTGTGGCCTGCCATCAAAGATCCTTCCTCGAACTCGAAGCGGGTTTTCTCGAAAATGTCCACTACATCGCCGTCGCCATCCTTGCTGAGCGTGAGTTGGTTTGGCACGCCGAAGGCTGCGATGTGCCAGTGTCCTTTCAGGTCTGCGATGGTTGCCGACACGGGAGCCTTGGTGAAAATAAGAACTTCCTGATAGCCGCTCTCGGCGTCAGGTTCACCGGCAATCATGATGTTCTTGCCGGCGTTGATGAACAGCGTCACCGAAAACACCTCCTCCTCCAGATTGGTCACGGTGACGCTGACCTCGCCGTTGGCTCCCAGGGAATAAGCCCCGGTAAAGGCATTATCCATAAATCCCGAGAGCGTGCCGTTGGTGTTCAGTGTCAGGGTGCCACTGCCAGTTTCAAAATGACTTCGTTCAGGAATGTCGCGGACAAATCCGTTGGTTGTCACCAGTGTCAACCGGTCAGGCGTGTTCATCGAAAGTATATGCCAGTCCCCGGCCACTTCACTTGGGGCAATGCTCGCTGGGGCCTTGGTAAGCAACGTCAGATCCTGGAAATCTTGGCTGGTTTCCGAGGTGACGGAGGCCATGAAATCCAGTGAGGAATTTATGGAAAAATTAAGAGGGATTTCGCCATCGGGGTGGACCACGACTCTTCCTTGGCCTGCGATGGAGAAGGCGCCGGAGGTGGGGTGGCCTTCAAATGTGCCGCTGAAAGCGCCTTGGCTGTTTACCGACAACATGCCGTTCCCCAGTTCGAAGCGGTCTTTTTTTTTTTTTTTAATCACCTTTCTTGGCACCGGGCATTGGTTGGTGCGGATCAGCGTCAGTTGCGACGGGACGCTGAACCCAACGATTCGCCAGATCCCGGACAAATCGGTGAGGGTTTGGGCGGTGGCGGGACAGGCGGTGCAGGCAATATAAACAGCAACGCAAACACTCAATTGGTGAAACATGAGGCGGGTTTTCATGATGTTGTAATAAATGGTGAATGAATAAGACTGTATAGGCAGACAGATGGCTGCTTGGTTGCAAGTAGGTATTTTAACGGTGGGCATAAGCCGGTCAATATTAGATTCCAGCCTGCTGTTTGACATTTGGCCCAATATGGGCTTTAATGCCGCCGTTCGCATGAAGAACACGTTTACAGTCAAGACCTGCCTGCGCGCCCATCGTTCCCAAGGAACGATGTCCATCTGGCGCGCCTCGTGGGCGCCGACTGGCAACGTGGAATTGGTCTTCTAAACGAACATAAAACAGATTTTGAAGAACCCACGGTTGCCGAAGCAGCCGTGGGTTTTTGCTTTTACTTGACACGCAAAAACGACTCAGCGCCGTCCGAAGGCGGCTCAGAAAGGGAAACATGAAAACATTAAAACAAACAGTGCCGACACGATTTGGAACGCCAACCCGGTTTGAGATCAAACCTGCGGTGGCGCCGTTTCGTGTGACACAGGAAACCGAACTGGAGAAGCTCAAAGGCCGGTTGCTCCAAGAGATGCTTGCGGCCTGCCAGGAGCCGGCGCTCAACGCGCCTTTGCGCCGCGCGGCCAACGAGGCGGCGGCCATAGCGTGGATGACGCCGTTTCCGCTCCTGTTCTTCCCGGGCTTGCTGGACGAAAAAGCCCAGCAAGCCCGGCGGCAGGCCGAGAAGCAGCGGCAGGTCTTCGCGAGGACACAGCGCATCTTTGCGCAGGCCGCCTGAGAAAAACCAGCCAGCGTCTTGTTCCCGGAGAGCATATCCGCTACAAACTTGGCCATGAATTCCCAACGCACCTCACGCCGTTCATTTATCCGTCACATGGCCGCGGCTGGCGCCGCTTTTCCATTTGTCAGCCACCTGGGGGCGAATTCCGCCAACGCCCGGCTGCGCATGGCCAGTTTTGGCGCGGGCGGCATCGCGTCGCTGGACATCAATTCGCTGGTGGACACCGGTTTGGTGGACTTGGTGGCCGTGGCGGATGTGGACCTGCCCAAGGCCGAGCAGCTCCGCTCGAAGTATCCGGAGGTGAAAATTTACCAGGATTGGCGCGAGCTGTTGTCCCGCGAGCACCGCAATCTGGACGCGGTCAGCATCTGCACGCCCGACCACATGCACTGCGCCATGGGAATGGCGGCCATGCAGCTTGGAAAGCACGTTTACGGTCAAAAACCGCTGGCGCAAAACGTGTTTGAAACCAGGCAGATGCAGTTGCAGGCCCGGGCTTCCAAGGTGGTCACGCAGATGGGCATCCAAGTGCATTCGAGCGTTGAATATCGAACGGCCGTTCGGTTGGTGCAATCTTTGGCCATTGGGAAAATAAAAGAGGTCCATACCTGGAGCAGCAAGCAGTGGGGGGACTCCCAGCCCCTTCCACAAAAATCCGACCCGGTGCCGCAGGGTCTGAATTGGGACCTTTGGCTGGGCGTGGCAGCCGAGCGCCCGTTCATTGCCGATTATTATCACCCGAAAAACTGGCGCAAACGGCTGGAGTTCGGCACGGGCACGTTTGGTGACATGGGCTGTCACATTTACGACCCGGTGTTCAAGGCGCTGGATCTGACTGCGCCCATTTCGGTTCGCTCCGAGGGGCCGGCTCCCAACGCAACCAACTGGGCCATCAATGCGGTAATCCATTATATTTTTCCGGCCACGCGGTTCACCGAGGGCAAAACAGTCCAGGTGACGTGGTATGACGGCGACATGCGCCCGCCGCAGTCGGTGCGCGATTTGCTGGGCCCCAACGCCAAGCTGCCTGAGCAGGGCTCCATTTTCATCGGTGCCAAGGGCATCATGGTTCTGCCACATGTCGGCAAACCCCAATTGCTTCCTGCCGAGCAATTCCAAAGCTTTAATTATCCGGAACTGCCCAAACTCAACCACTGGATGCAGTTTGTGGAAGCCTGCCGCGGCAACGGCAAGACTTCTGCGAACTTTGATTATTCGGCGGCGCTCACCGAAGCAGTTCTGCTCGGCGGCGTAGCCACACGTTTCCCCAAGACGACGCTTTCTTGGGACGCCAAAAAGCTGCGGTTTGCCAATTTGAAGGAAGCCAACGTCTTTTTGCGGCGCGATTACCGTCCGGGATGGGAACCAAAGTGGGTGAGTTAATGAGGCCTTTCGTTTGCCCATAGTCGTTTCACCCTCAGCTCAGCCTTCGGTAAAATAAAAACAAGAGACGGATGCCACTCAGCATCCGTCTCTTGCAATCCAACGAACCGAACCAAACCGCAAAACCTTTATTGCGACACAAAGACCAGCTTGACGGCGTCGGCGTTGCCGGCGCTGCCTGTGAAGTTGTCCTTAAGTGTTACTGAGCCGGAGGTGCCCAGGGCGAACTTGTGGATTCCCAGGGAATTCCACTTTCCGCCGTTGGTCACTTGGCTGATTGTCACCACCACCGGCGTGTTCGTCCCGCCGCCCGCAATCGTGTAGGGCGCGTTGGCCGGGCGATTTGCTCCCTGAGTGTGCCATTCAAAGACCTCGTAGTTGCCTTCCAGCGGAATGTTGGGGATGAACCGCACGCTGGCGCTCCCCGTGCCGCCGGATTTCCACCGGTAGTCCGCGCCGTATTTGTCCGTCGCGCTGGTCGCCAGAGTCCACGACCCGGTGACAATCGCCTGCGGGTTGTCAATGATGATGTCCACTGGTTGCGGCACGAACTTGATCGCATCGGCCATTGAAATCTGCCCCGCGTCTGCGAATCCGTCGGTGATTCTCACATAGCCCGTCGTGCCGGTATTGAAGTTGTAGGAGCCCAAGAGATTCCACTTGCCGCCGTTGACCTTCTGGTTGACCAACACGGTCGAGGTGCCGCCGTTGTAGTTCACCACGTGCGGCGTGCCGCCGCTCCGGTTGCTGCCCGCTGAATACCAGGTAAACACCTGATGGTTGCCGGAGTAGGCGATGGTCGGCGTGTATTGATGATAATTGGCCCCGGTGCCCTGGCTCTTGTATTTGTAATCCGCGCCATATTTGTCGGGCGCGCTGGTGCCGGTGGTCCAGCTTCCCACGATTGTCGCCGCAGGGTTGTCAATGATAATGCTGCCGTCGGTGGGAGCCGAGCCGCCAATGGTGTTGGTGCCAATTTCCGTCCACATCTGAGTGGTGTGCATGTCCGCGCGCCAAAAGCTCACGCCCCGGTATCCGCCCGGCGTCACGCAGGTCATGTTGGTCCTCAACGCTTCAAAGAACTGCGCAATGTGACCGTTGGTGTAGGTTTGCGGGGACACCACATAGCCCTGTCCCACTGGCGCAAGCGGCTTGATGGCATCCCGATCCGCCGCGCCGAGCGAATCCTGCCAGTTGCGCCATTCGGTGTTCATCCAGTCCACCACCTGCTGCGGTGACTTGCCCAAGTCGTTCCAATACGCCTGCGGCATCACCGCGTCGCAGCCCTTGCCGAATTCCTTGTAGGGAAAGGTTGAGTGCAGGCTGATGATTGGGAGCGGGCAATGCGCCAGGAAACGGGTGGGATACGCGGCCTTGATGCCGTTGCAAAGCTGGGTCGCCTTCGCGGGACCGTCTGCCAGGATGTGGGATTCCCATTCCACTTCGGCGTCAATAATAAAACCGTCCGCGCCCAGGCCATTGTAGTAGTTGGCCAGCGCAATCTCCGCCGCCACATTCGTGCCAAAGGAGCGGGTATAAGGGAATATTTTAATCCCCTTGTTGCGAGCCTCGGTGATAACCGCCGATGTCACCTGCCGGTTGGAGTCGCTCGGAAAGTGGATTCCGCCCGAACCCGCCTTGATGGCGAACCATTTGATGCCTTGGCTTTGATAGTAGCTCATCAGGCTGGCCACGTTCGTCACGCTGTTGACATAGCCACCCAGCTTATTGGTGGCCATGGAAAGAAAGTAAATCTGATCGCCCTTGCCGAGGTTCTCGGAGTCCACGCCGTAATCAAACAGTTTGGCGTGTATGGTTTGGGGGAAGGTTGCCGCAGCGGCCAGACCAATCGTCAGAAGGGTCTTACTCGCCAGCAGCCGAATGGGGGTTTTCATAATGAGTCGGTGTTTTAGGGTTTATTGAGGAACAGCGGGTTGGGAGCATCGGCCATGCCAGTTTTTTTGTTGATTTGCTTTCCCAATCCACCAAAAGCAATTCCTTGCTTGTTGTTGACAACATCTGCGGAGAAACACGTGGAGGCGCGAACGCGCGCCCTGTCACCCAGCCATTTCAACTGATTGATTCCCAAGAACTAACAATAACGGAACTCTTCATTGCCGCTGGAAAAACTCCCTACAAATCCAACATAAACCAAAGACGGACGCCATTTCCCCCAAGTGAGATGTCCGGTTCACTCGGCAACAACGACTTTGGCCGAAAACTTACTCTGAAAGGCAGGACAAATCCTGTCCTGTTTTAAGACGTCACCAACAAATCCGATCGTCATAACGCAGCGGCGGAATCCGCACTCCGCCCGTCCGCGCCGCCGCCGTCCAGATCTATGAGGATGTCTCGCGGCTCGGCGCCCTTGCTGGGGCCGACAATGCCGCGGTTCTCCAGTTCGTCCATGATGCGGGCGGCACGGGTGTAGCCCAGGCGCAAGCGGCGTTGCATCAGCGAGACGCTGGCCTTTTGCTCGCTGCGAATCACTTCAATGCATTGCTGAATGAGATCCTCGTCCTCGTCGCAACCGCCGCCTTCGCTGTCGAAACTGCTCACGGGCTTCTGCAACTGCTGGTGAATTTCCATTTCGTAGCTTGGCTTGCCCTGCTGCGCGATGAAGTCCACCGCTTCCTGGATTTCCTGGTCAGTGATCAAGGCTCCTTGGGCGCGGATGAGCTTGGCCGATCCAGGAGGCAAATACAGCATGTCGCCCTTGCCCAGCAGCTTGTCAGCACCCATGGCGTCAAGAATCGTCCGCGAGTCCACTTTGGCCGCCACTTGGAAGGCAATGCGCGCCGGAATGTTGGCCTTGATGACGCCGGTGATGACGTCCACCGAAGGGCGTTGCGTCGCCACGATGCAATGGATGCCCGCGGCCCGGGCCATCTGGGTGATGCGGGCAATGGCCATTTCCACGTCGGCCGGCGCCACCAGCATGAGGTCCGCCAACTCGTCAATGATCACGACAATGTAGCTGAGCTTGTCGGGAATGATAATGTCCTCGTCGCGCGGCACCACGATTTCCTCGTCCAGTTCCACGGCGAAACCGTCTTGGTTGGCCTCGATCTTCTCCTTCTTGGCCATCAGCGGCAACTCGGGTTCGGACTTGGGAATGGGCTTGTTGCGCGGACGCTCATTGAAGGATTTGATGTTCCTGACGCCGACTTTCGCGAAGATCTTGTAACGTTTTTCCATTTCGTTGACGACCCAGCGCAGCGCCAGAATGACCTTCTTGGGATCGGTCACTACCGGCACCACCAAGTGCGGCAGCACGTTGTACTGCTGCAACTCGACCACCTTGGGATCAATCATCACAAACCGCAATTGGTCCGGTGGAAACCGGTAGAGCAGGGAGGCGATAATGGAATTGATGCAGACCGACTTGCCCGAGCCAGTGCTGCCGGCGATGAGCAAATGCGGCATCTCGGCGAGGTCGGCAATCATTGGCTGGCCGTAAACATCCTTGCCCAATGCCAGCGGAATGCGCGCTTTGGTTTTCTGCCATTCCTCCGACTCCAGCAGGTCGCGCATGATGACTTTGGTCTTCACGGCATTGGGCACCTCGACGCCGACGGAGCTTTTGCCGGGGACCGGCGCCAGGATGTTGATGCGCTCGGCCTTAAGGGCGGCGGAAATGTTGTTGCTCAACGCGGTGATTTTCTCCAGGCGCACACCCGGAGCCGGATGCAACTCATACCGCGTGATGGTGGGTCCCTTGGTGATGTCGCCGATAGCCACCTCGATGTCGAACTGCGCCAGCGTGTTCTTCATCAACTGGGCGTTGGCGATCAACTCCTCCTTGGATTCGGTGGGCTTCACCGTGGTGTCCGGCAATTGCAGAAGGTCAATGGGCGGCAAGCGGTAGTTGCCAATGGCGGGCGCGGCGGCAACGGCGATTGGCTTGTGTTTTTTTGGAAGCA
>CALJZV010000014.1 GCA_937983475.1 uncultured Verrucomicrobiales bacterium | reverse complement strand
TGCTCCCCAGAAACTGGAAACCCGCGTCAACCCTGTAGCTCACCGGACGCTTACATTGGTTGCACTGTTATGGATTCTGCTGGCATAGTTTAGTTTTCTCTTTGTGGTTTGTTTTTCAGCTACACCTATAGATGAAATTTCTGCTGGGGTCTTTTTTACTTTTTGAATAAACGCCGCAGAGAGTCTGCCGCTGACTTCGTGGCATCGGCGGCGTTTTTGACCTTATTAAGCACATTTGTCCCCTCGGTGTTCACAGGAGCGTTTGTGGCTACGGATGAGACTGAAGGATTATCAGGCTGAACGACAAGCGGGGGCGTTTCGACTTGTTGGGTTTCATACGAAACCGGAGTCTGGGTGAATGGCGAATTATCCGGCTTGAGTACCGTGTCGAGTTGCAGCATGGCGGCGTTGGCTGCATCCAACGGCAGACTACTGAATTTACTCGTTGAAAGCAAAGGCGTGCCAAAGCGGTCCAGCACCAGAATGGCCGGAAGGTTAATAGTGCCGCCTCGCGCCACAATCATCGCCTGCTTATTGATTACGTTGTTTTTCTCAACCGGGATAGTTGGCCATGGAATTGCGTTCTGCCGCGCATAATCCAGCATCGGTTGAGTCGTATGGTCGTTGGACCAACTCACCAATGCCACATCTTTGCGTCCCGCCAGCGACTTATTAAAATATTCAAGGAATTTAGGCGTGAAGATTTTGCAACGGGGACATGTGGAGCCAGCGAAATAAATCACGTAATAGCGGGCGGCCGGGAGGTCTGTTTTCTTGCCTTCTGTATTGACCGGAACTCCTGCCAACAAATCTGCCATATAACCAGGGCGTTGCTCCGGTGGCAAACCTGCCAGAACCCGCGCGCGGAAGAAGAGGTCCGTATTTTGAGCTGGTAAAGCCAGCGTCCCAGCCACCTGCGGATGGATGACGCTCACATCATTGCCCTTTACCTCCACGATAGGCCACTCCGTCCCGGCTGCAATTTGCATCGAACCAAAAGACAAGGGATTGGTCACTTTGACTCTCCCGGGCCACAACGAAGAATCCCGTTGGATAGCTGAAGACGTGAGGGCTTGTTGCTCGGGCGTAAGCGTAGCCCATACGGCATTGGCAGCCGCCAAGAGATCAGAATCCGCCGGACCAACTCTGAAGCCAAATCCCTGTGGTGCGATTAATCGCACATCCTGCGCCGTCACTTGATTGACTTGGACCGCTGTGCCCGCAGCCAGAACATCACCATCGAAACTGAGTTGCTTGGTCAATTTAACTGCGGGCGGCCATCGTTCAGGGCGGTTTATCAGGTCTGCCCAAGTTAATGGCTTGAAGGTCGCCCTCGAAGTTTGCGGAGATGTTTTCGGCACGCTTGGCGTGCGATTTTCTCCAGCGTGCTGGCTGAGTTGCACTTTGGGCTCATCTCGATTATTGGCGAGACGAGCGGCACTTTGGCTTTGGCTGTTGGAAACCGGATTCACCAGCGATGTTTCCTGCTGGGTTTTTGATGAATCTGGAAATCGGTTTTCTCTGGTTCGCTGGTTGGCCGGCACGACTGTTGTCTCTTCTTGGGTGCTGGCTATCCATGCCGCGAGGCTGGTGCTTGCATCGGGCGTGATTTTCACTCGCTTGACTACACCACCAAAACCGCCTTGACGATTCTCGTGGCCAATAATCAGGATGCTGCCATCAGACTGCATTTCATAAAATTCTGACTGCATCGACATTTGACTGCTCCCATACATAACACCGCTGAAAATCCCACCAGCGGAGAATTGAGCAACCAATTGGCCATCGAGAAAATATTTGTCCATGCTATAATTACCGTCCTTGGCCTTTTCCTGTCCGCGCATTAGCAGGTGTTGGCTGTCCGAAGTAAAACCGAGCGGCTTGGTGTATTGATCCAGCCCCTTGGGTATCGGGACAAAACTGCCGTCCAGACAAATCGCGCGCGTTCCTTTCGGCGGAGCGGAAGACATTGCAACAAAGTGCTTGGAATCGGGACTGAAAAGGATTGGATCTGTGTAAGCTGAACCACCGCCTTTCACCTCTCCATCTACTATCAATTGGCCGGACAAAGCACTCAGCGCGTTGTAGTATGCATGGCGCATGCCGTTCGGACTTAACGTAAATTGTGAAATCTGCCGAGCCTTCACGATTTTCTCATTATGATGCAAATGCAATGCTTGCCACGATTGAACATTGCAGTAGGCAACCGCATTTCCAGTCTGACCAAAGACCGGGTAAACGGTAAGATGCGTTCCACCTTCATCTTCTTCACCATTTATCACGACGAATTTTTTTTCACCCGCCTCCGCGACATAATACCCCTGAAGCACAAGATGCTCCCCAAGTCGTGCCGTCGGGACAGAAAACAATCTCCCTCGCAGCCTCGCCGTTTGGCACGGGTTTTCCGTTGAGGTAAAGGCCTTTCTTTCCGCCGCTGCCGTAAGCGATAACACCAATGTCACCAGTGGAACTAATGGAGATTTCCTCTATTTTAGAAGCTGTCATCATGGGCTTGCCATCAAACAGGACAGTCTGATTTCCATTGCCAGTTTGAACACAAACCACATGCTTTCCGTCAGGGGTGAACCGCGGGCGTTCGCCAGCATAGCTCGCTACCTTCCCGTCAATGACGAGAAGAACGTCTTCATATCCCGTGATTTTTCCGGCAAGCACGGCTTCCAGCTCGCTTCGTGCATTCGATTGAGGCGTATTGGCTTTGATTTGCAGCGGTTTGCGTGCAAGTAATCCCCAACGTTTACCATCACCACTGAAAAAGGGTGCTGGCGTTCCCTGAAATGAAGGAGTTACTGGCTGCCCGTCCATCATCAGCCGATGAGAGTCCATTGTCTCGGGGGTTCGTCTGTAAAAGAACAGATGTTTGCTGTCCGGGCTGAAGTTGAGCAACGCAACCGCCTCGAATGGCGTGGCATCAGGTGTTCGATAGATTTCTTTACCATCCAGCATTACGACAATTTCCTTGCCGATACGGGCCGCGTACGCGTGACGCAACCCGTCTGGACTAAAAACAACGGGCGCTGGGCTCTTCTCCAAATTAAAGTCATTGTCCCGATTAATTGCTGCTGACTTGTAATAAAAACCGGCGGCACGAATGACTTCATCAAATTTCGTCCCTTCCACGTCATTTAAAGTCACAACAAATCTGCTCCCTTTTGGATGCACAGTTGCCAAACTCAAACCCTTTGGACTCAGCCAATAAATCGTGCCGGGTTCCTGAGCCGGACCAACAATTTGTTCTTCAATTTTTACATCGGCACTGCAATTCAAGACGGGCAGCAATGCGATTCCCACGAACAGCGACAGCAAGGTTTTCATTTTGTTTTTTCCTTTCGAGAATTGTTCTCCCGGTTTTGATTAAAACATCGAGTTGATTGGAAACTGCGGAGACCTCATGGCCGAGTTGATCATGGAGGGTAGTTTTTATTAAAGAGTTGGTTGTTAATTTTATGTTGAGCTAACCAGAAAGGCTGACCGCAATGCTTAATTTTTATTCATAATTAAGCAAATCCTAATTTTTCTGCTGTGATAACCCAAATGAACCCTCAACCCTTGCGCCAGCCCTGAAGTGCAAAGCGGCTTGGCTCAACCAGACGCTGGAGACGAGCGGGTTCTAAACAAACGAGTCGGAACTGCAACCTGGCCTGAACCGGATGATTTCCCCGCATTTTAAGGGTTATCCGATTCCTTGGACCGCCTCGATTATTCAGGTGTGAAGCTTTTTGGTTCTGTGAAAAGCGCATACTCTTGGTTGATCCAGAAGGATGACATGAAGCTACAATGGTCTGACAGTCAGGGAGGGTTGAATTGAGCTTTTGCAGAATGTTCTTTATTTTTCCCGCATGAGTATGAGCGTTGAACAAATTGCGGAAGAGGCGCTTTCGCTTCCAAGCGAGGCGCGGGCGCTTCTTGCTGATCGTCTTGTTGAAAGCCTTGATCCGGCAGAGGATGGTTACATCCGGCAGCTTTGGGCTGCTGAAGCTGTGCGCCGCCGTGATGATGTTCGCAGCGGACGTGTCAAAACCATTCCAAGCGACGAGGCACTTGCCCGCGTTCGACGCGCTGTCGGGCGATGAGGTATGAGTTTCATCCAGAGGCGCTCGACGAATACGAAAAAGCCGCCCGTTTCTATGCGAGCCGTCAAAAGGGCTTGGAGCTTCGGTTCATCGAGTGTGTTGAGACGGCATTCCGCAAGATTTCCGAGGAACCGGCTCGTTTTCGTTTTTTCGAGCAAGACGTTCGGCGATGCCTTGCCCATGTTTTTCCATACGCGGTGCTTTACACCATCGAGTCGGATTACGTGCTCATCATTGCAGTCATGCATTGTAGTCGAGAGCCGGGTTACTGGCGTCATCGCATTGAAACACGCCCCTCCTAGGCTGGCTTTGATCGGAGCGGGCGGAGGGGGCGGGCGCGGGGGAGCGGAGCATGGAAGCTAGCCGCTTGCCCCGTGGGAAAAGCCGTTATCATGCATGAGGGCGATAGCGTGGGCTGGGATCGATCAATACCAAACTCAGCTTCCCTTCCCACGGGGTAAATTGAACAAGCCCGTCGAAGTTCCCGAAGTCTTTCCCTCTCATTGGCCGTCCGCAAGGACACGGGTGCCGCGCGGACATGCCCCGCCCCGTCCGGGCCGACATCGTTGCAGCGTCACCCCGCCAAAAATTGTGGCAGCCGACGTAAGTCGGCTCTGATTTCCCTAGGAAATTGGAGCGAACTCACGTTCGCTTCTACAAAATAAAAGGATACCGGCTGTTAAAGCCGGATGTCGCCCCTGACGGGGCGTGCTGTCCAGCGCCGCCGTGCTGGCCTCCCCTTCCGCCGCGAAACCGGTCATGCCCGACCCGGAAGGCATTGTCACGGGGCGGCACGGGATCACCTTTTGCCGCACTTCATTGATATCCAATGGGTTCGCCGTGTTGTGGGCTGGCCTCAAGCCCCGAACACCCGGGCCCGGCCCGTCCGCCCGTCCCTGCGGGTGAGCCCTTAACCACGTGGTGGAATGGCTCAACCACGTGGTGGAATGGCTCAACCACGTGGTGGAATGGCT
>CALJZV010000013.1 GCA_937983475.1 uncultured Verrucomicrobiales bacterium | reverse complement strand
AAAGGCAAGTAAGCCGAATCAATTTAAGAAACGTCAAAGCCGAGGTTTCAACTTCGGCTTTTTTGTTGTCTGTTTGAAAAGCATTTTGGCAGTTATGGACGCACTAAATGCGTGTCGTTATGCTTACCACATGAGCAAGCCAATACAGATTAGAGGAGCGTCGGAAACCTTACGGTGAGGCTTGAAGAAAGCGCTCAGGCGAATTTTAGAAGTTTGAATCAGGAAGCGCTGGCACGACTGGAGCGAAGTTTTGAAATCGAAGACGCGCTGACTCGTGAAAGAGATCAAAAATGGATCGATGAGGCGATGGCCAGCCCCATCAAGTCCGGAGAGGGATAAATCAACTGCGAAAAATCGCCGAGGAAGTCCTCGGCAAAAAGTGAGAATAATCCATCGTTCCACGTTGGATGCTAACAGGTCAGCAACGCATCAAAGCCATCACTTGGAAGTCACTTCTTTTGGACTGGCGATCCTCCACTTGCCATCAATGAGTTTAAGCGACATCGGCACACCCTTCCCGTTCCCGTATGCATCGTCAAACCAGACAAAGAGCGTTCGCGTATCGGCGGAATTAGTCCGAGTATTGACGATACGATAAGCCGTGGTTTCGACAGCAAAACCGTTCAACCCCTCAATCACAATCTCTTCCTGATCTTTGAATGCTGTCTCGATCCACGCACGAAATCCTGGGGTAACACTTTCGAGAAATGTCTTCACATCACCTTCACTCATTGCCCATGCCGACGTTTGGATGGTGTCTTCGGGCGTCGCGTATCCCACAAAAGCCCAGGATTCTCTTTGGTGTTTGAAAGCTTTCTCCTGAGTGCCAGGTGAATCCGACTGAGCGTTCTCGTCCGTTTTACGCGACGCTTCGAGAGACTCGTTTCTTCGCCGCAACACTCCGACTTCGCCGCGCAGCTTGAGCAACTCACTTGAGTTGCCTCGCGCTCTTTCAACCGCATCAGCCAACAAACTTAAGCGGTCTGCCACCTCGATCTTATCGCGTTGCAAATGCTCAATCTGCTCCATCAAAGGTTTCTGACGTTGTTGAAGTGCCTGGACCTCACGTCGAAGTTGCGAAGCCTCGCGAGATTCGTAAATGGTCGCTCCTGTGAGGATAACGACGGTGGCGGTAACAAGTGTTTTCTGGAGCGTAGTCATGGCAATAGTTTTTGTTGCGGCGACAGTTGCTGTGGAAGAAAGGACGGTTCCTGCCAGCGCCGTGGCGGCAGAAATGGAAATAGCCAAACCAACCGGCGCGGCTTGAACGGCATTGGTCGAAATCAAAACCGCCAACCCACTCGCGCCAACTGTCACATTTCGTTTCGCGAAGAATTCCCGCAGCCGTTCCACGGCGCGGTTCACCCGTTTTTGCGCGGCTTCTTCGCTGACGTTGAGAACCTGCGCCATTTCACGCGCTGATTTCTTTTCAAAATAGCGGAGCAACAGCGCGTCACGGTCGGGTTCGCTTAAAGCGCCCAGCGCGGCATCCAGTTCCGGGGCAATCTGCTCCCAGGCGGCATCGGATTCGGGGGATAATACTTCATTCATGGCGGCGGCTTCCTGTTCGCGGACGCGACGACGCATCTCGGTGCGGACGGTCTGGGCGGCAATGTTCTGCGCGGTTCGATGCAGCCAGCCGGACAACACCGGGCGGTCGGTGAGTTGCCCGGCATTCTTTGCAAGCGCCACAAAGACCCCCTGGGCAACGTCCTTGGCCAGGTGCGCGTCGCAGACCATGCGCAAGGCCGCCGAATAGACCAAATCGAGGTGGCGGCGCACCAGTTCGGCGAAGGCCGCCTCGGAGCGGTCTTCCGCGTAGGCGCGGAGCAATTGTGAGTCCGATTTGTTGTTCACTTATCCTACAGTAGCCGCCGCCTCAAAAAACGGACAAGGAAATGAATGCCGGGTGCCGACACGACGGTTTGTGCCATGAATTTCCGGTGAATTAACGCTCGACAACGCGGCGGCAAACCGGGTTAAAACTTCCCGCATCAACATTGCAACCCGCTCCGCTCCGGAGCCTCGAAATCAACTTTTATTTATCCATGAGAATCGGTGTTGTTTGTCGTGCAGATGAACTGGCTTGGGCGCAAAAGCTCGGCTTCCGCTCCGTCGGCCTGGTGCGTTTTCCGGAAACCCCCATGGCGCCGCCCAACGCGGACTGGAAACCGCACGCTGAAAAGCTGGCCGCCGAGGCCAAGGAGCGCGGCATCCGCATCTCCTCGCTGGGCTCGCTCTACAAGAACCCGCTCGACCCGAGGCAGACCGAGTTCGCCAGGGGCATTTTTCATCGCGCCATCGAGGTGGCCTCGCATATGGGCGTCAGCACGGTGGGCTGTTTTCCCGGCGCGGTGATCGAAACCACCCTGAACGAGCGCGGGGGCAATCCCATTTACAAGTCGCTGGACGAATCGCTGCCGCAGCTTCTGGCATTCTGGGAGCCGGTGGCGAAATTCGCCGCCGACAAAGGCGTGCGCATCGCCTTTGAGCATTGTCCGCAGGGCCAGTGGTTTCAGCCGATCATGGGCTACAACGCGTTTGGCCGGATCGGATTCTGGGAGAAGTTTTTCGACGCGATCGCCTGCGACAACATCGGTCTGGAATGGGACGCCAGCCACCTGGTCTGCCAGTTCATTGACCCGGTGGAAAACATTCACCGGTTCGGTTCGCGCATTTTCCATGTTCACGCCAAGGACGCCTTTATCAACCGGCATCTGCTGGCGCAGTATGGCATTTGCCATCCGGGCGTCATCGAGCATCGGTTCCCCGGCTTGGGGCAGTCCAACTGGGCGGAAATTGTCCATGCGCTGTTGCGGGCCGGTTACGACTCGGACCTTAACATCGAGGGTTGGCACGACCCGGTCTTCCGCAATCAGGACGCGGCGGTTCCCGACGATTTGAAGGACCAGAAAACCACGCGCCGCCCGGGCTTGCGCCTGGAGGAGGCCGGGCTGCAAATCGCCCGCCGGACGCTTGAGATGTTCACGGCAGGGACGGAGTGAGCGGGGCGGAGGAATGAATGCTAAAGTAAGGCAGGCAAAGTGAACGCACGGCTGCTTGCTTTTTTGGATAAATTGACGGTTGTCATGGGCGCAACCTTTTTCACAGTGCTGGGTTTGTTGCTGCTGTGGGGCCATGTTTTTGTTTTTCTGTCGCCAATCTCCGAAACGAAGCTTCAACGGCTGAATACTGGAGCGAGCAGCGATGCCGTTTTTAACCTGCTTGGTTCTCCAACAAGTAAAAATGGGAATTACTGGGTTTACAGCAAATGGTGGCATTTGGATGCGGTTTACATTCACTTCGACCAACAAGGTGCATTTAAGTTCTACCGAATTGATTAGTGGATTGTGGCAATAAGTGGTTGTCAAATTGACGCCGAGGCTCGCCCCAGACTTTCCAAAAATTGAAAAACCATTGAAACCCGGAAAATTTATGGGAGATTCTGCGCTCTTGTTTTAATAAAATCATGTGCTTGAAATTATGAAGTCCACTTCCTCCACAGCAGCGTTGCTCAAGAAACTCGGCCTCAAGGACACCAATTCCGGCGCGTTCGCCGGCGAATGGTTCGGCAGCGGATCAGTCATCAAGAGCGTGTCGCCGATTGATGGCAAGGTCATTGCCAAGGTGAAACGGGCCACGGCCGCCGATTACGAGAAAGTCGTCCAGCGCGCTGAAAAGGCGTTTCACTCCTGGAAGTCACTGCCGGCGCCCAAGCGCGGCGAAGTGATCCGGCAGTTCGGCAACGCATTGCGCGAGGCCAAAAGCGACCTGGGCCGCCTTGTGTCGCTGGAGGCGGGGAAAATTTTGCCAGAAGGTGAAGGCGAAGTGCAGGAGATGATTGATATCTGCGATTTTGCGGTAGGCCTGTCACGACAGCTTTACGGGCTGACCATCGCCTCGGAGCGTCCCAACCATCGCATGATGGAGCAGTGGCATCCGCTGGGCATTGTGGGCATCATCAGCGCATTTAATTTCCCGGTGGCCGTGTGGGCCTGGAACAGCGCCTTGGCGGCGGTCTGCGGCGATTCCACCGTTTGGAAGCCTTCCGAGCAGACGCCATTGACTGCGGTGGCGACGATTAAAATCGCCGAGAAAGTTTGCAAAGCCAACGGGGTGGACCCGGCTATCTTCAGCCTGGCGATGGGCAACCGCGAGGACGTGGGCGAAAAAATGATTGCCGACAAGCGTCTGCCGCTGATTTCGGCGACCGGTTCGACACGAATGGGGCGCGCCGTGGGTGAAACAGTGATGCGCCGCTTGGGGCGTGTTTTGTTGGAGTTGGGCGGCAACAACGCGATCATTGTAACGCCGACGGCGGAATTGGATTTGGCCGTAAGGGCGATATTGTTCGGTGCGGTCGGCACGGCTGGCCAGCGCTGCACTACAACACGCCGTTTGTTTGTTCATGACTCGGTCTGGGATCAACTGATACCGCGGCTGGTGGATTCTTACAAGCAGGTGCCCATTGGGAATCCCTTGGATTCCAAGACGTTGATGGGGCCGCTCATCAACCTGCAAGCGGTCGAGAACATGCAGAATGCCTTGAGGCAATTGAAAAAGGAGGGCGGGGAAGTCCTTTATGGCGGCGACGTGCTCAAGGGGGCTAAATACCCCGGAGGGCGCTATGTCACGCCCTGTCTGGCGATAGCCAAGGCCAATTACAAGGTGGTGCATGAGGAAACCTTCGCGCCGATTTTGTATCTTATCCGTTACACAGACCTGGATGAGGCGCTGTCGCATCACAATGCCGTGCCGCAGGGTCTCAGTTCGGCGATTTTCACCAACAATGTGCGCGATGCGGAACTGTTTCTCTCCTGCCGGGGAAGTGATTGTGGTATTGCCAATGTCAACATCGGCACATCGGGCGCGGAAATTGGCGGCGCGTTTGGCGGGGAGAAGGAAACCGGCGGTGGTCGCGAGAGCGGTAGTGATTCCTGGAAAAATTACATGCGGCGCCAAACGGTGACGATCAATTACGGGACTCAACTGCCGCTGGCGCAGGGAATTCAGTTTGGCTGACGTGTATTTGGAGTGAAAATGCGGTATATTTAAATCAAACAAACAATTAATAATCACTCGGAAAAGAATTCAAGGGTTGACAAACAATTGATTCTGTAAAACTTTGAACCAGTGAACGCGTCCTGCGGAGGTCGGGAGGTCGCCTAAGAGAATAGAAAGTAACTATGATTTCCAACGAACGTCCATCACCATACGGGGGCCGGTCGCCATACGGCGGCGGTTCCTTTGGCAGCGGTTATCCCCCAAAACCCCCTGTTCAAGAAGACACCCTCAAGACCGAAAAAATTCAAATTGAGCGCAAAACTTTTGTGTTCACATTGAAGGAAAATCCTCGCGGTCGCTTTTTGCGCATCACTGAAGACGTCAACGGTCGTCGGGACAACATCATCATTCCGTCCACTGGTCTGGAAGAGTTCAAAAAGATCATGGATGAGATGGTTAAAGCCAGCACGGACATCCCTCCGAAGGCTCCCTAAAGGGGGCCTTACGGGGTTGCTGCGCCCGGTTTAGCCTTTGGCTTTTTGGTTCGGATTCGGGGAGCGTCTCCCCAAAGGCTTTCCAAGTCATACAGTTCGCGGGTGTCTGAGCGCATTACGTGAACAATGACGTCAAAGAAATCCAAGACCCTCCATGGTGTTTGTGTTGTGCCGTCCACGGCCCGCGGACGCAAGTCGTGTTCGTCACGCAGTTTGGCGGTGATTTCATCCACAATGGCGCGCAAATGGGGTTCGCTACTGCCTGAGGCAATGACAAAATAGTCTGTCACCGATGAGAGCTTTCGCACATCCAGAATAACGACGTTTTCAGCTTTTTTGTTTTCAGCCAGTTCGCGGCAGAGCAGGGCGAGTTTTTTCGGATCCATCGGGCAAAAACTAACGCAACGGCTTCAAAGATAAAGCTGATTGTTGCGGATGGCCTCACCTACTTCCCGACTTACCAGGTGATCAATGGGCAAACCGGAACGCACGCGTGACCGAATTTGGGATGACGACACGCCAAAAGGAAACCCACGGAGGGTTTGGCCTCGAAACGGTTCCGGTAATGGAACTGGGTGATCTCCGGGCCTGGGGATGATTGCAAAGTCCAACAAGCGCGCCAGTTCGTTGGCTTCTCGCCACCGGGGCAGTTGAGGCGCATGATCTGCTCCAATCAAGTAAATCAATTGGGCATCCGGAAACCGGCGATGGTAATCGCGAACGGTTTCAATTGTGTAAGAGATGCCTCCACGCCGTAATTCTCGATCATCCACTTCGCAAAAGGTCTGCCCAGCCAATGCCAACCGCAGCAACTGCAAACGCAGCTCCGATGGCGCCGGCTGTGACCCGGGTTTGAACGGCGACTGCGCGGCAGGAATAAAATAAACGGTATCAAGGTTGAGTTCCTCGCGTGCGGCTTGGGCCATCAGCAAATGCCCCAAGTGAACCGGATCAAATGACCCGCCAAATAAACCAATTCGACGTGGCATGGCTTAATTATTGATTGGTCAGTCGAACTTCGGAGGGTTGTAGCGCGTGGACATCCGAGGCGTTTTCCTCAATCAGTCCTTTGACACGCGGAAAGAGCAGGACAGCCTCGAAGATCATCCAGATTTCCAGAGCAATCGTGCCGAAGGCGATTAGGATCAGCGGCCAGTTGCCCTGTTGAATCCAACCCGGAGAGCCGCCGCTGCCGAAAAATAATTGGGAAGTCATCGCCCACATTGGCATCACCAGCATGAAAATCATCGGGATCAACAGAAACCAGACCGGTTTGCTGCGGCGCCACAAATAAAATGTAATCACCAGAAAGGACAGACCACCCAGCAATTGATTGGTTGCGCCAAACAAAGGCCACAGAATTAATCCGCCCTTTCCCGCCTCCGAAAGGGACCAGGCTTGTCCCGGAGCGGGCACGGCAGCCATCGCCGCCGCCAGTGTCACCGCGAAAATGGTTGCGCCGTGCTTGTTTTTCAAAAGCCGCAGGGGAGCGGGAACAGCCTGAGAAGAATTTGCGGGCACAAATGTGGCTGCCAGCTCCTGGACGACGTAGCGTTGCAGCCGACAGGCTGTATCCATGGTGGTTCCAGCGAACGACGCCACCAGCACGCCCATCAGCGCCACAGCCATTTCGGCAGGGATGCCCAAGGCCTTGATGAAGTTGGCGGCTCCTTCGACAAACGCCGAGATGGCCCCCTTGGAAACGGCGGCCCACGACACATATTTCGCCGCCCAGGCCTCGGTGCCGGACAGGACAGCGCCCTCGTGTTTCACGCCCAGGCCGATTCCCGCCGCGCAAGCCAGAATCACCAGCACGGCGAGAAATCCCTCGGTCAACATTCCGCCGTAACCCACGAAACGCGCGTCGGGCTCGCTCTTCAACTGCTTGCTGCTGGTGCCGCTGCTGACCAGACAATGAAAGCCGCTGATGGCCCCGCAGGCGACCGTGATGAATAAGAAAGGAAACATCAGTGGCGCTCCTTTGGGCGTCCACTCGACCATCGGCGCAGCCAGGGATAACTCGGGCCGGGTGCCGTCAGCCAAGGGCGCTCCTCCATAGAAGGCCGCCGCAAACAGCCCGACGACAATCAAGGCCAGCGCGGATATCAATTGCAGCGAATTAATATAATCGCGCGGCTGTAGCAGGCTCCAGACCGGCATCACCGACGCGATGTAGGAGTAAATTAAAAGAACAATGACCCACGTAAGAATGGACCAGTCGGCCATGGCGGAGTTGATGCTGTGAAGCATTCCACGGTCGCCAAACAGGACGGTGATATACATGATTGCCAGTGTCAGGAGAGACGGAATCAGCAGGTTGCCGCCCCGGCGGTAAAGCCAGTAGCCGATGGCCATCGCGAGCGGAATTTGAACGGTACAGGGAAAAATGGCCGCTGGGTACGAGCGAAACACCGACCCAATGACCATGCCGAAGATGGCAAGCACCACCGTCAATGCCATCAGCAAAATCAGAAGAAAGAGCAGCCGCGCTCGCCGGTTCAAAACCCTGCCTGCGATGTCGCCCACCGTCTGGCCATTGTTGCGCAGGCTCACCACCAATGCGCCCAGGTCATGCACCGCGCCGATGAAAATGGACCCGAGCAGCACCCACAGCAAGGCGGGCAGCCATCCCCACATAATGGCAATTGCCGGGCCGACAATGGGGCCGGTTCCGGCAATGGAGGTGAAATGATGGCCGAAGACGACGAATCGGGGCGTGGGGACGTAGTCCACGCCGTCGTTGAGTTTTTCGGAGGGGCAAACGGCCTTTGCCGACAGGGAAAAAATCTTGTGACCCAGCCATCGCCCGTAAGTGTTGTAGGCAATGATGAAACCGATGCCCGAAAGCACGGCGATTAAAAGCGTTTCCATAGGATTTTCGAAAGGGGTTCGCCGCGCAGGCGAACCAGACACTGCGATAAATGAAACTGCAAATGACCAGCGATGTCCAGATTGCTTGGATTCACCTCATTTTTGGCGTGCTTTTTCGGACACCGGAATTTTTAATCTGCGGCCATGATGATCTGGTTGACGGCTGTAATCCTGTTGGCGCTGCTGGCGTTCGTTGGTTATTACCAAGGCGCGGTGCGCGTCGCGTTTTCCCTGGTAGGGCTGGTGATTGCGGCATTTGCCGCCTTTCCACTCTCGCCCTTGGTGAAACCAATTCTGAATTTCGGCGGCGTTCATCATCCGTTCTGGAAGGCGGTTCTGGCTCCTGTGGTCGTGTTTGTGGTCATTATGATCCTGGTGAAAATGGCGGCGCACGCGGTGCATCAAAAACTTGAATACAAATACCAGTACAAGGCCACGCATGGGGGACAGTTGCAATGGGAGCGGTTTAATTCCCGTGTTGGCGCATGTCTGGGATTGTTCAACGGCTTCATTTATTTTTTGCTTTTGATGTTGCCGATTTATGGTTTTGGTTACGCAGCCACGCAGATAATCTCCGGCGGCAACGACCCCGCAGCGCTGCGGTTGTTGGCCCAGGCCCGCCAACAATTGCGGGCGACCAAGTTTGACCGCGTGGTGGCGGGTGCCGATCCTGCTCCCCAGTCATTTTATGATGCGGCAGACATCGTGGGGCTCATTTACAAGAATCCCTTGCTGGAAAGCCGCCTGACACGGTACCCGAGTTTTTTGACCCTCGCCGAACAGCCGGAGTTTCAGGCGTTGCTTAACGACGTGGAATTTCATGAACTGTGGCAAAGCGGCGCCCGGGTTGGCGATATTCTGAAACATCCCAATGTCCAAGCCATTGTGGATAATCCCGCTGCGTCTGAAAAAATTCAGCAAACGCTGGCTCCTGACCTGAAGGACCTCAAGGAATTTTTGGTCACCGGAAAATCCGCCAAGTATGACGGCGAGAAAATCCTTGGCCGCTGGAACATCAACATTACCGCCAGCATCAACATGGAGCGGCGCAACCGGAATCTTTCCCCGGCTGTGGCTAAGCAGTTGCGCGCGCGCATGGCTCCTTATATTGGCGCAACACTCATTGCCACCCCGGACAATCAGGCGATTTTAAAGCGAGGCGAGGCCGCGCCCAGCCAGGAAGGTCAGCCCAAAGTCATGGCGACGGGCAATTGGAGTCGTGACGGCGGAAGCTATAAGTTGACTTTGGAGGAAAAAAGCCTGGAGGTTACCTTTGAAAGCAGCACACGCCTCATTCTGCCTAAGGACGGGCTGATGCTGGTCTTCGACAAGGAAGTTTAAAGAATCCTTGCTGGATTTGTTCAGGGATTGAAGCTCACAGGCTCCACCCGAAGCTTCATGCCGGGATAGAGCGGCTCGCCGCTGGTGACGGGATTGGTCGGTGTAAATTCCTGCTCAGGAAAGGCGCCAATCTTTGAAATGGCTGGTGGCGAGAGTGGTACCGAAGTGAAGGATTCATTTTGGGGCAAGGAATGGGACGCCGTGGATTCGGGCGCTGTTTTCAACGCGGACCCGATGCTCACGATGAGGGTTCCGCAGATGATCAGCCCAAAGGCATACGCGACCGAAGGCTTGAGACCAAAGGCTTGAAACCAACGGTTCCAGAATGAGCCCCGGCTTTCCTCCTGCTCGATCCGCATCCAGACCTTGCGCGGCAACTCGTTGAAATAACCCGGCGGCGGTTGTTCGTGCTTCTTGATTTTCAACAGCTTCTGCAACGCCTCAAAGTTTTCTGGCTCTGTGTTCATGGCTTAGTGTTTCAAATAGTTCGACAAATGCGCCTGCAACTGTTGCCGGGCATAAAACAGCCGCGAGCGCACGGTTCCCACATTGCAATCCATGATTTTGCCGATTTCCTCATGGGACAACCCCTGAATGTCATGCAACGTGACAACCAATCTATGAGGTTTTGACAACTTCTGCATTGCTTCGTTCAACTTTTCCTGCAATTCGCTCAATCCGGCGTCCCGATGGGGGGTTTTGTCGGAAACCAAGGCCACAAGGTCCGGATCATGCTCGGCGTTGAAATCCAGGTCATTCAGGCTCATGTGAACCTTGTTCCGCCGCTGCTTGAGGAAGTTGATGGTCTTGTTGATGGCGATGCGATAAATCCAGGTGTAGAAGCTTGAGTCCCCCTTGAAGGTGTTCAGGACCCGGTAAGCCTTGATGAACGTTTCCTGAGTCAGGTCGTTGGCGTCCTCGTGATTGGAGGTCATATGGTAGAGAGTGCCATAGATACGCTCCTGATATTTGCGCATCAATTCATCGTACGCGGCGGCATCACCACTTTGCGCGCGGCGGACCAGTGTGAGGTCGTCGGTTCCTGGTTTGGTTGTCGGGTTTTCCAAAAGTTCTGCTATGGGCGCACTCATATAAGTCGCCGTGGGCAACTCTACCACGTTTACGCAGGACTCTCCAGTGCGGCGGAGAGGCTGGCAAGAAATTCTGTAAGATGCTCCAAAGCCGTCTGTCCTTGCGAGGGTTGAAGCGCTTGAAGGTGTCGCCGAGCCTCACCCAAATGACTCCCAATGGCCCTCTGGGTTTCGCTCAAGCAGTCATGCCGGGAAAGCGATTTCATCAAGGATGCCCACGCTGTCCCATCGCCCTTTCCCAGCAAGGCCACCAAATCATCGCGCTCCTCCTGGCCGGCTCGCTCCAGGGCAACCAGGACCGGTAGCGTGACTTTGCCCTTCGCCAGGTCCGTTCCCAGAGATTTGCCGGCGATTTTTTCCGACCCAAAAAGATCCAGGCCGTCATCATACAATTGATACGCAGTGCCCAAGGCCATGCCGTAACGCCTCAACGCCGAACGGTGCTCGGGCGTTGCCCCGGATAAAAAACCGCCCAGGTCGCAGGAAAGGGCAAACAGCTCGGCGGTTTTCATGGATAATACCCGGTAATAGGTTTCGCGGGTGATTTGAAAGTTCCCCCGCTGCTGGGTTTGCAGAATTTCCCCGGAACAGACGGTTTTGGTTGCCGAGGAGACCGCGCGGCATATTTCGGTTGTGGGAAAACTGGCTGCGAGTTTCAACGCCTGGGCAAACAGGCAATCGCCCAGCAAAACGGAAATTTCATTTCCCCACCGTTGCGCAACCGTCGGTTGGCCGCGGCGAATTTCCGCCTCATCCATGACATCGTCATGAACCAGAGTGGCTAAGTGGACCATCTCTATGATGACGGCGGCGGTTACATGCGCGTCGGTCCATTTGCCTGTGGCTTCCGCGCTCAATGCGACCAGGGTTGGCCGAAGCTGCTTGCCCTGCGCCGTCAGCGCGTAACGGGCGTATTCGGCGATTTCGGGCTCGAACGAATCCACTTGGGACGAAAGCCGAAGTGCGACAGCGCCAAGAAACGGCTCCACTCCCTCGACAATGCGTTTCCACGTTGCGGAGGGATTGGGCTGTGACCCGGTTTTGGGGGCGGTGGCCAGCATTGTTGTTGAATCTAGATTTGCGCCCATATCAAGTCAATCTAAGCCTCCATCAAGCTTGCATGCCACCGACAAAACCCGGAGTTGAATCTTGCCAAAACCTCACGAAATGCGAGCAATGGAAGACGGAATGGCGAGTGATTATGAACAACGGTTTGGCGGCATCGGGCGGCTTTATTCAGCCGAGGGCCTGAAGCGGCTTCGCCGCGCCCATGTCTGCGTTGTTGGCGTGGGCGGGGTCGGATCCTGGGCGGTGGAGGCCTTGGCCCGGTCCGGCATCGGCGCCCTGACGCTGGTGGACTTGGATGAGGTCTGCGTCAGCAACATCAACCGCCAACTCCATTCCTTGGACGGCGAAATCGGCAAGGCCAAAGCCGAGGTCATGGCCCAGCGAGCCCAGGCGATCAATCCCGAATGCCGCGTTCAGGCCGTGGTGGATTTTTTCACCGCCGCGACGGCACAGGACATTCTTGCCACGCCCTTTGATTACGTTCTGGATGCCATAGACAATGTTCCCAACAAATGCCTGCTCATTGCCCGGTGCCGTGAGAAAAATATACCCGTCATCACTGTGGGCGGAGCGGGCGGGCGGCGCGATCCTTCCGGCATTCGCGTTGCGGACCTGGGAGAATCAACCCATGACCGGCTCCTGCAATCCATCCGCAAGACGCTTCGCAAAGAATACGGGTTTCCGCAGGAGCCGCGGGCCCGTTTTGGCGTGGACTGCGTTTTTTCCGCCGAGCCACAGGTCTATCCTCAGCCCGACGGCACGGTTTGCCTGCAACGTGATCCCGGATCGGATTTGCGGCTGACGTGTGGCAGCGGCTATGGCACGGCCAGCTTTGTGACCGGTGCCTTCGGCTTTGTTGCCGCTGCCCACGTGGTCAAAAAACTTTCAGGCCAAGGGTGAAATAAAACCGAACAGCCGCTGAAAATTGTCCTCAACCCGACGGGCCAAATTTTCCACAGGCTCCTTGAGCATGTCCGCCACAAATTCATAAATTGGCCCCAGGTTGGCCGGATGGTTGCAGGGCTTGCTGTCCGAGTGATTCTCCAAAGGATATTTCACCAGAACCTCCGGCGGCAATTGATCCGGCGCGTCGGTTTCAATCAGCAACCGGTCGGGAGGCACTGCCAGAAAGGCCTCTCGTTGGCGTGTCTTTCGATCGTGGGCGAAATAGCCGGGGAAGGAAAAGTAGGCGCCGAGCTTGGCCAGTGGCAGGACCAACTCGCGCGATCCGCCGTAGGAATGCAGCAAAAATCCTCGCGCGGGCCTTGGCTCGGATTGGAGGATATCCAACAGGCGCCCCCAAGCCTTGAGGCAATGCAGGCTTGCCGGAAGATTTCGTTCCGCCGCCAGGCGCAGTTGCCAGGTGAAAACCTCCTCCTGCTCGTCCGGGTTGAAATCCTCGATCCACCGGTCCAGGCCGATTTCTCCCACTGCGGAAGGGACTTCGTCCAGAAACCGGGTCAGTTTCTCGCGCCATTCGGGAGTCCGTTCCTTCACATACCAAGGGTGATATCCAAAGGAGGGGATGATCGTTGCATGGTCGCGGGCCAGGGCCAGCACCTGCGGCCAATCCTCCTCGCATGAGCCGTTGACGACCATGCGCTGCACTCCCTCGGACTTGGCGGCTGCGAGAATTGCATCCACTCGGGATTTCAACCGCGAGTCTTGCAAATGATTATGCGCGTCGTAAAGGCGAAGGCTCATTTTATTTTTTGTGCGCTTATATTTTCCGCACAGTCCCGGGCGAAGGACTGAATTTTTTCCCAAATTCGTGACAAGCTGTTGCGGCGGTTGGGCGTCAGGTGCTGAGTGATGCCCACTTCCGAGAGGAAGGCCGGTTCATGCTGCAAAATTTCCGCCGGACTGTGGCCGCTGTAAAAGTCGCAAAGCAACAACGCTATGGCCCGCACAATGGCCGAGTCCGAATCGGCATGAAAAACGCAACGGCAGCCATCCCATTCGCTCGCCAGCCAGAGTCGGGCCATGCAGCCTTCCACCCGGAAGGCGTCGGTTTTGAACTGCGCATCCAGAGGAGGGTGCTTGCGGCTTCGGGCCAGCAAATGCGCCAGCCGCTCCTGGGTGTTTCGAATGGAGCCCAGTTCCTCGGTCAATACCCTTTGTTTTTCGGCAAGCGTCATCGGTGTTGGCTTCAGGGAAAGATTTATATCACTGCTTGCTTCAAGTGGCCAGAGGTCGCCACAGGGGCTGGCTTGAATTCCCCGAAAGGCGCGTGAGATATGGCCCGAAGGACAAAGCAGGGTGCGCCATAAGGGCTTAAATGGAATGTTTTTACATGACAAAGACAGACATGTTTAAAAGCGATTGGATGCGCCATGCATGGCAGCCGGCGCTTTCACAGTTGCCCGTGGTTTTATGGGCGATAGCGCTGGTGTTTGACGTGCTGACGCAATTTAAGATTGGCGGCAATCTGCTCGTGCAGTTGTCCTTTTTCTTTATCGCGGTGGGTTTGATCATCACGTTTTTCACATTGCCGGCCAACCTGGTGAGTTGGGCGGAATTTAAAAAGGAGCAACGCGCCTGGAAACTGGGTTTGGGCCAGGCAACGCTGGGTTTGGTGGTGGCCGTGGTGTACGCGGTCAACCTTGGTGTGCGAGTGTCCACCTTCGCCAGCGCGGAGATGGTGGGGGGCGTCGCATTAACCCTCTCGGCGATTGGCGCGGTCCTGCTGATCGCCTCGGCATACTTGAGCGGTCTCTTGACCTTTAACCACAGCGACACCGAGATGCCTGCGAAACAAGGGTGAACCGGTGGCGAATTATTCCGCCAGGTAGTGCGGGTTTCCCTGTTTGTCGGCGGGATTTCTTTCTACAACCTTGCCATCGGGGTTTTTCCAGTAGTCCCTCTGCCGGTTAAAGGGAAAGGTTAGCGCATTCCAAACAGAGTTGTCTGACGGTAAAGAATATCCAGGAACGCCGATTGTAATCTTCTGTTGCGGGACATTTAACCCCAATGTGCGGTGAATCCGATCCCACCAGGAAAACACCACCGAATAATTGGAGTCGGTTTCATCATGCACCTGGGAATGGTGAATGCCGTGCATGCGGGGAGTGACCAGGATTTTGTTAAGCGCCCGCTCCAGCCGGATGGGCAGCCGCACGTTGCCGTGGTGAAAAAGGGTATTGGCCTGAAACACCAGTTCGTACGCCGCGAATACGCCGAAAGGAACGCCTATGGCCGCGACTTGCACGATGCGAAAGGCCGTTGAAAACACGACTTCGCCGAAGTGAAACCGAAACCCCGTGGACACATCGAGGTCCGGATCCATGTGATGCACGTTATGAAAGCGCCAGAGCAGCGGCACTTTGTGGTTAAGCACGTGCCAGTAGTAAAACGCCAGGTCCATGAGCAAGAAGGCCACAATTGCCTTCAGCCAACCCGGAGCGGAGAATAAATGAATCACGCCAAAAGGGGCGCTCGCGCTCCAGTCCATCATCTTTAGCGCCACTGGCTTGACCAGCGTCACCGCCACAAGGAAGGACATACCCGAGAGCAGGACATTGATCATGAGCCGGGAAAACAGCTTGGCTTTGGCGTTTCGCAGCGGCGTAAGGCGCTCGATAATCCAAAAGCAGACAAACAGGGCCGCAATGATGGCGATGGTCGGCATGTCCGGCAAAACGCTACAATGTTTCTGGAAGGCGATTCAACCGCTTCATTTTCTCACCGGTAAACTAGAAAAGAAAGGCGCGGTCTTTTAAAACCGCGCCTCTCCAACCAGTCGCTTCACTCAGTCCAAAACTATTGCTTACTTTCGCTCGTCCCGCAGTTCCTTGCGCTGCTCGTAAAGATCCTCGCGCATTGGCGCCCCGGCGGGCTCCTGAACACGCCGGTCATAATTATAGAGCCCGGGCTGCCACTTGGCGCCGCTTTCGGATTCAAACTGGAAGGACGCGCCCGCCGGTTCCCGGAACGGCGCATCCGCGGCCGTTCTTGCGGACGGGAGGTCGGTCTTTACAACAATGTCGTTCTTGAACCATTGCACGCCCGGTGTTTCGCGAACCAAATCGCTGGCGCGTTCCTTTTGGATGGGGTGATCCACAAAGCCCGTCAAGTGCACGTTGCCCCGGAACGTGTCAACATTGATGTCCGCCTCGCGGGTCAGCGAGTCATCATTCAAATGAGACTTGACCTTGCTGGTGATTGTCCGGTCATCCAGCCGCTCGCCGGTGCTGCGGGAGTAGCGTCCCGGGGTCGAGCAGCCGGACAGAGTTACCATGGCGATAATGAGTGACGTCCAGGTTAAATGAGTGAAAAGTCTCTTCATAAATTGCCTCCTTGAACCAAAATAAAAGGCGCTGCTCCGGCTTCAATGAGGACAATCGCTGCTTTGAAGCACAGTGATTTGCTGTCCCGCACCGTGACCCTCAATAAAATAAAAAACCGGCGCCTCCAAAAAGGAAACGCCGGTTGTTACGGATGGGTTTCAGATTACTTCAGTTCGCCCGCCCAGAATTCGTTCCAGTCGTCGAGGTTGTTCAGGTTGACGGCGTCGCGAGGGGCGTTGGCGTCATCGGGAATGCCATTGGCCTGAAGGATCGACTTGCGGGTGGCGTCGTCGTGAATGTAGCCGCGGATGGCGCCATTGAGTTGGTCAATGGTGGCCTTGTCGAGCTTCACGCCGGGCTGCTTTTTGATCCAGGCCTCAAATTGAGGATAGGTCGGGCGGCTGCTCTTGATGAACTCGATGACGGCTTCGCGGTTGAGGCCCAGCGCGTCGATGACCATTTGGTCATAACCCTTGCCGGCGCCCGGATAGCCTGCGGCGAGCTTGCCGCGGCATTCCAGGGAAACCTTTTGCCAAAGGCGCGGCAGATGCAGGACCCCGAGAGGACCGGCCACACCCGAACTGATCAATGGAACAATATTGCTCATAGTCTGTTGTGTATTTTGGTTAATAAGTGAATTGAAGGGGCACCGTAAAAAAATCCTCCGGACATGGCAACGCCATTTTATTCACAAACAACCGCCTTCAACTCGGGTATTCCCCGATGCGCTGTCGTTACTTCTGGAATTCAGGGAAGAACGGGTTGTGTTTTTTTTGTTCGCCGATGGTCGTGAGCGGCCCATGACCCGGGCATACGACTGTGTCATCGGGCAGGGTGAACAGGTTTTCGCGGTTGGTTTTCAACGCCTCCTCGTAGGACACCATGCCGCCGCCCATGGAGCCGGCAAACAGCGCGTCGCCCACAACGGCCAGCGTCTTCTTGAGCCCGGCCACGACATACGTGACGCCTCCGGTCGCGTGGCCGCTGGTCTGTCGGGTCTGGATTTCAAAGTTGCCCAGTGAAAATTCCTTGCCTACCGCGAAGGGCTCCGCGCCCTCGACCGGCTCGGCATCGCAGACATACGCCGTGGCGCCGGTGTGTTGCTTAAGGCGCGCCAGATCCAGGATGTGGTCGCCGTGGGCGTGGGTGATGAAAATCATCTTGATGCGGAGCAGCCGTTGCCGCGCGAAGTTCAATAGCGGCGTCGCGCTTGCTCCGGAATCAAACACAATGCCCTGCTTGGTGAGAATGTCATACACCAGGTAGGAATTGACGGTCATGTCCTCGTAAGGCGTGGTGAAGCACAGCAAGCCGTCAATTGCCTGAGGCTCGGGATACCAGCTTTTTTTGCCCAGTTCCACCAGCGACTCGGCTCCAAGGTTGAGCGCCGGGGCGACCTGGCGCACCGCCGCCTCGTCGAATTCGCCAGCTTTTAGTTTGCCCAAGGCCTCCACGGAAATGCCCGCGCGGCCGGCCAGGTCGTCGTCAGTGAGTTTCAGGCCGCGCTGGGCCTTGCCAATGACATCGTTGAAGTTGTCTTCAAGCGGAAGGTGTTCCATGCGCCGAGCTTAAGGATCGAGCACGGAAAGAAAACATAAAATTTATGAGCGCTTGCGGCCGGGCGCATTTGCATCGTTTTTGAAATGAACAATCTAGCGGCCAGCAAAGTAGCACAGGCGTCCCGCCTGTGTGGGTGATGGGGAAAATATTTTTATAAAAGGCAGGCGTGGACGCCTGCTACCTTTCGCGTCAATCGTCCTCCATCCAGCGATATCAAATTAAGAACAGTGTGTGAATGCGCCCCTGAATTACCTTAGAGCCTGTCTGAAAACTCCTGGAAGAATATTATAAACAAAGTGAAAATT
>CALJZV010000012.1 GCA_937983475.1 uncultured Verrucomicrobiales bacterium | reverse complement strand
AGACCAGTTCGTTGTCCTCGGCCACCGCGCGCGCACCCTCGCCGCTGTAAACCATGGCGGCCTGAACCTGTCCGGCAGCCACTTTGTTTTTTGCCCCCACGCTGCCCTCGAATCCCCGCGATCGTTTTTTGGCGGCAACCACCAGGTCTCTCGCCTCCATCAGATGTTTCGGATCCGTGGAATTCAGGCTGTAACCCTTGAATTTCAAGGCCGCACCCAGCGTGTCGCGCATCGAGTCCATCAGCACAAATGATTTGGCCTGCCGCTTTGGATCAAACAGCACACTCCAGCTTTCCGGGAACGGCGCGTCTGCGTTTTTCTTTGTAAGGATGCCCACTGTGCCCCATTGATAAGCCACAGAGTAACGGTTGTTCCGGTCGTAGGGAGGATTGGCAAACTTCGTGTCAAGGTTCTTGAGGTTCGGGATATTCTCGTGCCTAAGCGGCGCCAGCAGTTTGAGCTTGGCCATCGTCGGTACCAAATAATCCGGCGGCACTGCCACGTCGTAAAGCGACACTTCCCCGCCCTGCACCTTGGCCAGCATGCTCTCAGCATCCTCATACAAATCCACGACCACTTTGCAGTTAAATTGCTTCTCAAACTCCGTGACCACTCCAGGGTCGATATATTCACTCCAGATAAACAAATTCAGGCGCTGTTCCGCCGCTGAAGCGACGACGCAGCAGACCCAAAGGCATGCCAGTAGCGCGGTATATTTTTTCATAAGATAAATTCAGCGATTCTTCCTCTGAAGCAGCATGACACTGACGGTGCCGAGAATCGACGCAAGAATGATAAGGGTGGATAGTGCATTGATGTCCGGCGTGATGCCGCGTTTGACTGATGAATAAATCAAGATTGGCAGTGTGGTTGATCCCGGCCCGCTGGTGAAAAAGCTGACCACGAAATCATCCAGGCTCAACGTGAACGCCAGCATGGCTGCGGCCAGAATCCCCGGCATCATCAGCGGCAGCGTCACATGCCGGAATTTCTGTCGCCCGCTGGCGCCCAGATCGCGCGCGGCCTCCTCCAGCGCAGGGTCCAGCCCCGCCAGTCTCGCTCGGACGACAATTGCCACAAAGGGAATTTGAAAGGTCACATGCGCCAGAACCATCGTGGGCAGTCCCAGTTCAAAAAAACGCAGCCACGGGCTCACCAACGAATAAAGAAGCAACAGCGCCACCGCCAACACAATATCCGGAATGAAAATGGGGATGTGCAGCAGGCCGGAGATCCATCGCCTACCGGGAAAATGAAACCGAGTCCAACCGTAGGCCAGCGCCGTTCCCAGGAGCGTCGAAATCAACGTGCTGCAACCGGCCAGAAGCAGCGTGTTGCGGGCGGCACTCAACGCCTGCGGATTGTCCCAGATCGCCGCATACCAATGCGTTGTAAAGCCATTCCATGCCGCGCCAAACCGCGCCGCATTGAAAGAGTAAATCACCACCACCGCAATCGGCGCATAAAGAAACAGGTAAGCCAGCGCTGACCAGAGGCTCAACCGCAACGAGGGCCGATTCACAGCCATTCTCCTTTCTGGCCAGACTTGCGGTAAAACAGCCACATCCCGGCAATCACCAGCGCCAGGGCGGCCACCGCCATCGCCGCGCCAAACGGCCAGTCGCGGCTTTGGCCGAACTGTTGCTGGATGGCATTGCCCAGCAGCACCGTCTTCGCGCCTCCCAGCAGATCAGGAATCACAAACTGGCCGGTGGCTGGCAGGAAGACCAGGATCAGCCCCGCCGTCAAACCGGGCGAAATCTGGGGCAGGATAGCGTGCCGAAAAACATTCCACTGGCTCGCGCCGAGGTCCATCGCCGCTTCGGCCAGACTCCAGTTTATTTTCTCAACAGACGCGTAGAGTGGGAGGACAAAAAAGGGAAGGAAATCGCAAACCATTCCAATCAGCACTGCCAGCGTGCCCGGATACAGCTCCGTCATTCCTAAATGTCGAAGAATGCTGCCGAACCAACCCTCCGGTGCCAGCAGGATTTGCCACGCGTAGGTGCGAATCAGCAGGCTTGTCCAGAACGGGATGACGACCAGCAGCAGCGCCGCGGCCCTGAACCGCCCCGGCAATCGCGCGATGAAAAATGCCAGCGGCATCCCCATGAGCAGGCACAGGAATGCCGTCGTTGCGCCCAACGCCAGGCTGCGCAACAGAATTTGCGGGTAAAGCGGATCAAAACCCAGTGCTCCGAATCCAATCAGCCTGCGGTAATTTTCCAGCGTTACGGTCCATTCCAGTTCGCCGTAGGCCCCCCGGGAAATAAAACTGACGGACAAAATAAGCAGCATCGGCACAAGCAGGAAGACCAACAGCCAAATCAACCCCGGGCCGCACACAAAGGCGGCGCGAACTGTTTGCCGGGAATTGCCAGGATCAGTCATTGAGCAGGATTAATGATTCTGGCGGAAAATAAGCCGAAACACTTTCCCCGACTGCGAAACCGTCCCGAACCGCAGAGGAATTAATCAAACAGCAATGAAACGGAACCGCGCCGCCGCAAAGCGAGTAACGGGTCTCTGCGCCGCTGTAAATCACATCGTTGATCTCGGCGGAAACGCGATTGGGCTGCCCGGATTGCGTAAGCGCAGACAACACGATTCTCTCCGGGCGAATGACCAAGGTGACTTTGGACCGAATATCCGGTGCGATTGAGCCCATTGCCACCATGAACATGCCTGCCGCCGATCGCACTTTTATTTGACCGGAAGCCGCCTCAACTATTTCGCCTTCAATCAAATTGCAGGCGCCGAGAAACTCCGCGACGAACCGCGTGCGCGGCCTTTCATACAACTGCGCAGGTGTGTCGAGTTGCACAATCCGGCCCTCGTTCATCACCGCGATGCGGTCGCTCATCACCAGCGCCTCGTCCTGGTCATGCGTGACATAAATGAAGGTGATGCCCAGCCTCCGCTGAAGCTGGTGCAGTTCGATCTGCAACTGCTTGCGCAGTTTGAGGTCGAGCGCCCCCAACGGTTCGTCGAGCAGGAGCACTTTTGGCTCGTTGACCACGGCGCGCGCCAGGGCCACGCGCTGTTTTTGGCCGCCGGACAACTCGGCTGGGAAACGCCGTTCCAACTCTCTGATGCGGGTCATTTCCATCACGCCCTGGACGCGACGATGGATTTCTGATTCGGGTAATCTTTTCATTCGCAACCCGAAGGCGACATTGTCCACGACGTTGAGGTGCGGAAACAGCGCGTAGGACTGGAAAACCGTATTGACCGGACGCTGATGCGCGGGCCAATCGGCGGCATCGCGCCCCAGCAAAATCAGTCGGCCTGAATCCGGCATTTCCAGCCCGCCAATCATTCGGAGCAAGGTGGTCTTGCCGCAGCCCGATGGCCCCAGGAGCGAGAAGAATTCGCCCTCGTGAATGCGCACGCTCACACGGTCCAGCGCAGTCACCTCGCCGAATCGCCGCGTCAGTTGGTCTGCCTCAATGGAAAACCCGCCCGACAAGGGAGGCGCAACGTATTTTTCGAGGGTCGGTGTTGGGGCAGTCACAGCGCGAGAGGTGTAAACAAAACAACGCTGAAACTCAAATGACTTTCATGCCCTTTCCAACAAGCTGAGGTGGTGTCGGTACCAGTCACTTTGAAACAGCAGGCCAGGGTCCAGTGATTTTTTTCGTTCCAGGAACTCCTCGAAACGGGGATGACACGCTTTCACTTGATCGCGGGATGCAAACCGATGATAGGTCAGGTAGTAGCTGCCGCCAAATCCTTTGGCGATGTCAATCAAACTGCGAAAGATGGCCGCGTTTCTGGCAATGTCCTCCGGCGTATGCTGGATGCACAAGTTAAGAATAACACAGGCAAAACTGTCCCGCGCCCACGGCAGAAAACTGTCCTCGTCGCGCTCAATTAACCGAACGGTTCCATAGATCACCTTTGCCTCGCTCCGCCGAAGCTCAACACCAGCAGACATCAGAAAATGGGCCAGCTTGGTTCGAGGGACGTAGAGCTCAGTGATCATTTCCGAGGCGCCCTTTCCTGGATGAATGCGCCGGTCCAGAATGGCATGATAATCGTCCTGATAGTTGGCCATTTGATGTGTGTCTGACCAGTATAATTGTCCGTTGGTGCGAAGATAATAATCCGAGTAAATGGCGAAGGCCCGTCCCGGATTTGTGTGCGCCAAGTGCAATAGTTCCAGCCATTGATTTCGCCTCAACCGCCTGTGCTCCGTGCGTGCCTTGAAGGCCTCCTCCAGCGGGCGATAGCAGGAAAAAATCCCTTTACGCAAAAAATCCTCCGACAAACTGTCCGTCGAAAATTGAAAATCGCCGTAAAGAAATCCTTCCGCGATTCGCTGCTTAAAGGAATCCATCAAGTTCAATGCGTCCATCAACTGCACTACCCGTTGAAGCCTTTGCCTCCTTCGAAGTCGCAGGGTCACGGACGTAACAAATCCGAACAGGCCATAGCCGCCCGCCGCCAGCGAAAACAATTCGGGGTTCTCAGTTCGACTGCAACGAAGCAGTTGGCCACTTGAATTCAACAGTCGGATTGACTCGATGTCGCTGATGATGGGGCGCATGTTGAGTCCGCGTCCATGAACATTGGCAGCAACGGCTCCTCCAATGGACAAGCGGTCCGCGCCGGATTGTTTCTGGGCGATGCTCCACGGCACTGCAATGCCCGCTTGTGCTCGTTGAAGCCAGGCCATCAACTCAGGCCAATGAATTCCCGATTCCACCTCGACCAGCCCTTTGTGTTGATCAAATTCAAGAACGCGGCTCAGTCGGCGCGTGTCTATCAAGACGTCATTGGCTCCAAATTGCTGGCCGCCCATGGCATGACGGCCTCCAGCAATGGCTATAGCACGCCCATCGTAATGAGTGTTCTTCAAAATTTTCCAAGCGGACTCCGGCGAGTCTGGCATTTGCACCGAATGGACGCGCGTCTGGTTCAGGCGCGAATGGACGTCGTTTTGCAACACGCCGGATTGCGGATTGCTTCTCGGCTTAATGCATCCCGCAGCCGCAGCGATTGGAACCAGGCCCAGGCCCTTAATGAAATGACGGCGAGTTATAATCATGCCGTCAATGTGCTCCGGGGTGACGTCCATCAATTAATTGAAAAACTTTGAGTGAAGATTGATTGGGGCAATTATTGATGGGCAGTTTTTTGCCTGGCATTCCAACACTCGCCGGATGCGGGAAACAGGGTAACGCCTCTGTTGAAGGTGTCCCGCGCTCCAACTACGTTTTATGGAAGCACGGAACACTGGAATGCAGGCCAGGTATTATCAAATACAGTTCAACAATCACGAGAAAGGTAAAGATTATGAAACAAGAGGTTGAAGAGATTGGCGCCGCGCGTGGACGGGCGGCTGACAAAGCCGGCACTGGAATATCGGACGCCGTGAAGCAGGAGATGCAGCAAAGGATGGAGGCTGCCGGCACGCCGGGGCCGGCGCACAAGGCGCTGGACGCGCTTGCGGGAAATTGGAAGGCGGAGGTGAAGTGCTGGATGGAGTCTGGCGGCACACCCGAAGTAAGCCAGGCAACGGCCAAGGCAAGCTGGACGCTGAACGGGCGTTTTCTGGAAGAGGAATTTCATGGCGACATGATGGGCAAGCCGTTCACCGGGCGGAGCCTGATGGGCTACGACAACGTCAAGCAGACGTTCAATTCCGTGTGGATCAGCGATATGGAGACGTCCATGTTCACAAGCGAGGGCAAGGGAGAGAACGGCAACAAAGTCATCACACTGGAAGGCAAGTCGAGCTGCGCCGCGACGGGCCAGACGGATGTTCCGATAAAAACGGTGTTGCGCATTATCAGCCAGGACAAGCACGTCCTGGAAATGTTCGACAAGAGCAAAGGCGAGAACGCGAAGACGATGGAGATTACCTATACCCGGAAGTAAATTTGGCGTTTGCCCAGGGTTCGCTTACCTCGAGTGGCCTTGGGCTTTCTTTTCAACACGCTACTCGGGAAAGGCGACCTTGTGAAACATTGTCCGGCGAATGGGCGGCCATTCATGCGCTCAACCCTCTTGCACAGGGCCGGTTTCAAGGGGCTTTCATTTGCGGTCCCATCCGGCCGCGCGCTGCAACGCTTTTTGCCACGTGGCGCGCAATCGTTTCCGTTCAGCGCTTTTCATGCGGGGCTTGAAGGTTTTATCCCGTTGCCAGTGCCGGGAAAGTTCGGTTTTATTTTCCCAGTAGCCCACTGCCAGTCCGGCCAAATAAGCCGCCCCCAGAGCGGTGGTTTCCGGCACTTTGGAACGGGTCACTGGAATTCCCAACAAGTCGGCCTGGAACTGCATAAGCAAATGGTTCAACGACGCGCCGCCATCCACGCGCAGTTCCTTTAGGCGCAGGTGTCCGTCCTTTTGCATTGCGCTGGTTACGTCAGCCACCTGCTGGGCGATGCCTTCCAGTGCCGCGCGGGCAATATGGCCGGCCTTGGTGCCACGGGTCAGCCCGGCAATCAGTCCACGGGCATGTGGATCCCAATGCGGAGCGCCTAGCCCGACCAGCGCGGGGACGAAATAAACGCCGCCGTTATCGGGCACGGACTGCGCAAGCGCCTCAATGTCGCGAGAGGATGTCACGAGGCCCAACCCGTCGCGTAGCCATTGGACAATCGCGCCACCGATAAACACGCTGCCTTCCAGGGCGAATTCGGTCTTGCCCGCCATGCGCCATGCCACGGTGGTCAGCAGTTTATTTTTTGAGAAGACAGGTTTTTCACCCGTGTGCATGAGCAGAAAGCAGCCTGTGCCGTAGGTGTTCTTGAGCAAGCCCGGCTTGTGGCAAAGCTGTCCAAAGAGCGCTGCCTGCTGGTCCCCCGCGACTCCGCCAATGGGAATCGAATCGCCAAACACCGTCGCCTCGCCGCAGACGCCGCTGGAATCGCATATCTGTGGCAGCATGGAACGCGGCACCCCAAAGCGCTTCAACAGGGCAGCATCCCAGTCGCCGGTGCGCAGGTTGAGCAGCATGGTTCTCGATGCGTTGCTGGCGTCTGTGACGTGCGTTTTGCGGCCGGTAAGGTTCCAGATGAGCCAGGAGTCAACCGTGCCGAAGGCCAGTTCGCCGCGCCGAGCTTGGGCCTGTGCTCCTGGAGCGTGCTTCAAAATCCATTGCAATTTGGTTGCAGAAAAATATGGGTCCAGCATCAAGCCGGTCTTGCTGTAAATCTCCGATTCCAGTCCCAAGACCCTCAACCGCTCGCACTGCGGCGACGTGCGGCGGTCCTGCCAGACAATGGCGTTGCAGATGGGTTGACCGGTCTTGCGGTTCCAGACCATGGTGGTTTCGCGTTGGTTGGTGATGCCAATGGCGGCGATCTGATGCGCCTTCAGTTTGGCATTCCGCAGCGCGGCCTTGGCGACGGCGAACTGCGTGCGCCAGATGTCCAAAGGGTTGAGTTCCACCCAACCGGGCTTTGGAAACATCTGGGGAAACTCCTGCTGCGCCGACGCGACGGGTTTCCCCGCATGGTTAAAAACAATGGCGCGGGAACTGGTCGTTCCCTGGTCCATGGCAAGAATGAATTTCATAAGGCGTCCTGCCGCCGGGATGGATTACCCGGTGCACGTCCAAAGTAAAAATTATATGGAAACCCGTCACGCCCCAAACCTTTACAATGCGACACCGAATCCGCGGCGCCTTCGGCAAAAATCAGGCGACAGGCAGGCTCACCACCACCGTGGTCCACTTTCCCGGCTCGGAATCAAATCGCAGGTTGCCCATGTGCGCAGTGGCTATCCACTGGGCGATGCTCAATCCCAAGCCGCATCCCTCCCGTGTGGCACTATGGCTTTCGTCGCCGCGATAAAACCGATCAAATACGCGCGGCCGTTTCTCGGCTGGGATGCCATCGCCGGTGTTGGCTATGGTTATCTCGGCACCCTCCCCGCACCGGCGTAAGGCAATGGTGACGGTGCCTTCAGGGTGATTATATTTAACGGCGTTGTCGGTGAGATTGAGCAGCATCTGGCGCAATCGGTGGCGGTCGCCCATCACGGTAACATTGTCGCAATGGTCCAGGCATACGCGGATATTCTTCGGAAGGGCCAAGTGTTTTGCATCCTCGTAGGCGTCGAGAACCAAATCGCCCAGTGAAACGGGTTCCCGGCTCATCACCACTTGCCCGGCGTCCGCTTTGGTCAGAAGTGTCAGGCCATCCACAATGGCCGATAGGCGCTGAATCTCATCAAGCTGACTCAAAAGACGCTCCCGTTGGGTGACGGGAAGCTCCTCGCTCCGAAGCGCGGTTTCAGTTTCTCCGCGCATGATCGTCAGGGGTGTCTTTAAGTCGTGAGAGGCGTGCAGGGTGAATTCGCGGATGCGCTGGAACGAATCATCCAGCCGGGCGGTCATCTGGTTGAAGACTTCCGTCAGGCGATCCAGTTCATCGCCATTGCCGGAACGGGGCAGTTGTTGACGCACATTCCCTTCATGAATCCGCGACGCAGCGTCCGTGAGCGCGGTCACCGGGGCTAGGGCTTTGCGCATCAAAAACCATCCGCCGCCCAGCCCCACCAACGCTGCCGGAATGCCGCACCAAAAAACAATTGCCAAGGTTTCCGTCAGAAGGTCGTCTTCATCCTCTTCATGGTCATCATCGTCTGAAACTGCTTCGATTTTGTCGCCGGTTTTTAACCCTTGCGGTTGAACGGCTTCACTGCGAAGGGTGCGTTTCTCCTCGGCAATCTCCAAATAGGCGACCGTCCCAATAATCAGCGTGGCCAGAAACAAAATACCCGCGTACCAAAGCGTCAGTCTGGTGCGGATTTTCATGGCGATTCCTTCAGAACGTAACCCACCCCGCGCACCGAATGCAGCAGGGGCGAGGCGGAGCCGTTGTCAATTTTCTCCCGGAGGCGCCTGATGTAAACATCCACCAGGTTGCTGCCTGGGTCGAAATGGTAATCCCACACGTTTTCAAGGATGGCCATGCGACCGCAGACACGTCCCTGCCAGCGCATCAAGAACTCGAGCAGTCGGTATTCCCTCGCGGTCAATTCGATCCGTTTCCCCGCCCGACTGGCCTCGTGTGTCACGGTGTTGAGGGTCAGGTCGGCGACGGTGAGAAGGATGGAATTTTCGGGGCCGGCGCGGCGAACCAGAGCGCGGAGGCGCGCAACCAACTCAGCGAGCACGAACGGCTTGGCAAGATAATCGTCCGCGCCCAGATTCAACCCTTCCACCCTCTCGTTGACTTCTCCCCGTGCGGAGAGAAGCAGGACGGGCGTGGAGATTTTTCGATCACGCAGGCAACTGAGACCGCTAAGGCCATCGCGGCCCGGCAACATGATATCCAGCACGATGGCGTCGAAAACCGTCTGGCAGGCCAACTCGACCGCCTCATTGCCATGATGCGAAACGTCCACAACGCAGCATTCCGCCTGAAGCGCCTTGCGGATGAATGAAGCGGTCTTTTTTTCGTCCTCAACAACCAGCACGCGCATAGGCAAATGTGGAAAGAGGACGGAGAGTCCTCAGAATGGAATCACTGGGAAGGCTTGTTTGCGTGCCGTGCCAGCATGTTTTTTAAATCCTTTTCCGCCTCATTGAACGCCCAGGTAATGGCGCGATGGTCAGCGTTGGCGCGGTGGCGGCTGATCAGGTCCAGGCGGTTGGTGATAAGGTCCAGGTCGCGTGGACTGAGGTTTTTTAAATTCTCAAAACCGGTGTCGTTCAAATCTTCGATCAGTTCCCGCCGATGATCCACCGGCAGTTTCGTGTCCATGATGGCCGCCAGCCACAGGTCGGTGGCCTGCGAGTTTGCGCCCGCATAATTAAGCGCAAATCGCGCGAGCGGCTCTTTCTTTGCCGGGTCAACCTGGGGATCCTGGAACACCTGGGCGATGACCGGCAGGGCCTGTTCCCCCAAAGTCTGCTGCAAATACTTCAGCGCACCACGATCCACGGAGCCATCGGCCCGTGTCAACTGGGTCTGGGCTTCTCCGGCAAAACTCGGATCTTTGAAGTATGCGAGCACTCCATACAGATACTCCCGGTCATATTTGTCATAGGATGCGGAAACACCGATAGGCACCGCGTTGGCCAACAGTTCACGTGCCGAATTGACAGCCAGTTGCATGTATTTTCCAGGTGCCATTTTGTCGAGGACCCGCGCCAGGTAAGCCACCTCGGCGCCGCGTCCTGTCATTTCGAGCACTTCCGCCAGCAACGCCTCGCCCTCTTCGCCTCCAATCCGGCGCACGGCATCCAGCAGGCCAAATCGGAGCGACGGCGGCACGGTGAACACCGTGTCAAATCGTCCATCCCGCGAGGGCCTTGGGCTGATCCAGGAATCATAATCCACCTCCTCGTTGCGCAGGAGAACCTCACGAATCGCAGGCAGCGCCGCCGGCCCGATCGCAATCAGGTTTTCCAGGTGCTGAATGACCAACCGGGTATTCCGGCTCTGTTCGGAACCGGGAGCGATGCGGATTTGGGCAAGACTTTGAAGCAACTCCTCGGGGCTTTGGGTGACTTTCACCGGAACTGCCACCCGTTTTTCTTTTTCAATAACAACCGGCCCTGGGGCCTCCACGGACGACACGTCCGCCAGACGCGCCTCCAACTCGGCCTTTTCGGCCTCCCAAGACAATCGCTCCCGCTCCAACACTCCGGAAAAATGACGGGATGCGCCAAACCACGCCAATGCCACCAGGACACCGGCACCAAAGAGATACAGCAGCTTTTTCATTTGATTATGACGCCGCCGAAGCGCTCGCTCCGGCGACTCGTGAAGTTTACGCCCAATCAACTTGTTTTGTCATCATCGTCCTCCTCCTCCTCCTCATCGTCCTCCTCCTCATCGTCGTCGTCAGCCGCATTGGCGGCTTTTGCCTTTTCAGATTGCGAGGACTCGGCTTTGGCTACGGACGGTTTAGCAAATGAGGACACTCCGCCGAGCGAGGCGATCAGAATGCAAAACACCAGCAGGCGCAGCGTTGCGAGTAATTTGAGCAAGTTCATAAACAATCCTTGGTTAGAATTTATGTTTTAACCGACGCTGAAACCTAACATTTAATCCCCCCGCTTTGCATGAATGGCAAATTACAAAATTGTCATTTTGTTGTTACGGATCGCCCTCCCCTACTTTGGCAAACCCTCCTAAAAGCGCTGCCCTTGAAAGAACCGGTTGCCGGTCGTACGTTATAATAGAAAATAAATCTTTTTTACCCAGAAAGGAGTTCTCCATGGTTTCCAAGAAGTTGAAGGACTTTCTCGAAAAGAACCAAGTCCAGTATTCCGTCATACGTCACCCGACGGCCTTCACCGCGCAGGAAGTCGCGGCATCGGCTCACATTTCCGGAACGCGAATCGCCAAAACGGTCATTGTTTCCATTGATGGAGACATGGCCATGGCCGTTCTGCCCGCCAACCAAAAAGTCATCCTGCAGGATCTGCGGGAGATCACCGGCGCGGATGATGTGAAATTCGCCAGCGAGGAGGAGTTTTCTCACCTGTTTCCTGGGTGCGAGACCGGTGCCATGCCCCCGTTCGGAAATCTTTATGGCATGGAAGTGTATGTTTCGCCAAGCCTGACACGGCAGGAGGAGATCGTCTTCAATGCCGGCACTCACCGCGAACTGATTCGGATGTCCTACAAGGACTTTGAACATCTGGTGCAACCGCAGGTGATGAGCTTTACAACCTGATGACGGCCACCGATGGGTGGCCGTTTGTTGCAAGCAAATGAAAGGAACTTTATGAAGGGACGCACAGATCAAACATTGCACGAAGTGTTGCGTCAGATGCCCTATGGGTTGCACGTGCTTGGGGTTCGCGGGGATGATGGCGAACTGAACGCCACCGTGGTCAGTTGGGTCATGCAATGCTCATTCTTCCCGCCGTTGCTGGCCGTGGCGGTTCGCAAGCCTTCTCGAACGTATGAGCTGGTCAAAAAGGGCGGCGTGTTCACGGTGAACCTCATTGACAAGAATGACAGCCCGCTGGTGCGGCGCCTGGTCAGGCCAGCGGACCATGCCGGCGACAAACTGGGCACAGTGGGGCATGTCGAAGAAGACACCGGCGCGCCAATTTTGCGGAAGGCTTTCGCTTTCGTGGAATGCAAGGTGCGACATATCGAGGAGCCCGGCGATCATGCCTTGATCATTGGCGAGGCGGTGAACTCGGGTGTCCACGACCACGGCACGGGCGAGGCGCTGACCTGCTCGGACATGGGCTGGCATTACGGCGGATGACAATGACGTGCAAGGGAAAGGGAACAAAGCGGGCTTGCTGCGGCTAAAAGTAATTCTGGCCGCGACAGTTTTTTATATTTTCTCAACAGCTCTGCATGCGGCTGTAGCCACCGTAAATTACATCCAGGTAAAAGGCGCCATCGGCCCGGCCACGGCCAGTTACATTGCCCGCGCCATCAACGTCGCTTCCACGCAGAATGCGCAGTGCCTTGTCCTCCAACTCGACACGCCGGGCGGGCTTCTCGACTCAACCAAAGAGATCGTTCAGGCCTTTTACGCCTCTCCCCTGCCCGTCGTGGTCTATGTGGCCCCAACGGGTGCCAATGCCGGGAGTGCTGGTTGTTTCATCACGCTGGCAGCCCACGTTGCCGCCATGGCGCCCAACACCAGCATCGGCGCGGCGCATCCGGTCGCCATCGGCGGCGGGGGGGAGCAGAAAACCGATGAGGTGATGAAGCAAAAGCTGGAGAATTTCGCCACCAGCTACATCGAGGCCATTGCTGAAAAACGCAACCGCAACGTGGAGTGGGCCAAATCCGCTGTGCGTGAAAGCGCGTCCATCACTGCGGAAAACGCTCTGGAAATCAATGTCATCGAAATCATCGCCAACGACCTTCTCGATCTGCTTCGACAACTGGATGGGCGCACCACTGACGGACGTGTGCTTCAGACGGCAGACGCCCAGCCTGTGGAGATTCCGCAAATTGCCCGGGAGAAGGTGTTTCAAATGCTTTGGCGGCCCGAAGTGATGCTCATTCTGATGCTCATCGCCATTTACGGCATAATCGGCGAATTGAGCAATCCCGGCGCGATTTTTCCCGGCGTGGCGGGCGTGATCGCCCTGATTCTGGCCCTGTACATGGCGGCCATCCTCCCGGTGAACATCGCCGGCGCGGCGCTCATCGTGCTCGCGGTGGTGCTGTTTGTGGTGGACATTTTTGCACCCAGCCACGGCATCCTCACCGGCGGCGGCATCATCGCGTTTTTCCTCGGGGCATTGATGCTTTTTGATCAGGCTGAACCGGCATTTCGGCTGTCGCTCAAGTTCATCATTCCGGCCACCCTGCTCACGGCGGCGTTCTTCATCTTTATCGTTGGAAAGGGCCTTCGCGCCCAGGGACTGCCGGTCAAGGCCGGACGCGAAACCATGCTGGGCAAAACTGTTCGCGCCCTGACCCCCATCACCGCCGAGGGCGGCCGCGTTTTCGTCGAGGGTGAATACTGGAACGCCACCAGCGATGTGCCGGTTGACGAGGGCGCGCCCGTGGAAATCACCGGCATCGAGGGACTCACTCTCAAAGTGAAACCAAAACCAAAATAAGAAACCAAGGAGGCTCTATGGAACAATTGGAACGCGCCATCAACACCGCCTCATGGCTGGTGCCCATTCTCATTCTGGCCGCTATCATCCTGCCCGCGGCCATCCGCATTCTCCGCGAATACGAGCGCGGCGTCATCTTCCGGCTGGGCAAGCTGCTTTGCGCCAAGGGTCCAGGCCTGATCCTGCTCATTCCCATCGTGGACCGCATGGTCAAGATGGACCTGCGGGTGGTGACCATTGACGTGACGCGCCAGGAAATCATGACGCGCGACAACGTGCCGGTGACCGTCGATGCGGTGGTCTATTTCCGCGTCGTGGACCCGGAGGCCGCCGTGGTAAAGGTGGAGAATTTCCTCAAGGCCACTTCCCTCATCGCGCAAACCACCCTGCGGAGCGTGCTGGGCCAGGCCGAACTGGACGAACTGCTCGCCCAGCGTGAAAAAATCAACCAGAAGCTCCAGGAGATCATTGACCGTCAAACCGACCCGTGGGGCATCAAGGTCAGCGCCGTGGAGGTCAAGGACGTCGTGCTACCGGACACCATGAAGCGCGCCATGGCCCGCCAGGCGGAAACCGAGCGCGAGCGCCGAGCCAAAGTCATCAATGCCGAGGGAGAATTTCAGGCCGCCGAAAAACTGGTCCAGGCCGGCAAAATGATTTCCTCGCAGCCCATCGCGTTGCAGTCGCGCTTCCTTCAGACCATCAACGAAATCTCCAGCGAGCACAACACCACCACCATTCTTCCCGTGCCCCTGGACCTGTTTCGCCCGTTCCTGAACAAGCCCGGCACCGAGGAAAAATCCCCCGGATAATCCCGGTCATTTAGCGCCGCCATCCCCGCTGAGAAACACTCCAGCGGCCGCCAGCAGTCCGCCGAACAACACGGCGCCGATTCCAAACAACGTCTGCCCCCAGGTCAGCGTCTCGGCATTGGCGTAAACCACCAGCAAGCCGACGGCCACCAGCAGCACATCGGCGGCAAAAAAATACCACGTGGGGATCGGGCGTTTTGCGGGCGCTTGAAAAGGATTTTTCGGGTTGGCCTGGGGTTCTTCCTTGGGCTCAGCAAACAGGTTCTCCGGGGAGCGCCGCGCGCCGCGCAGCAGCGATCCCATGCCGGGCGTCACCTGCGGCTCTGCTGCGGGAGCCGATTCGCCCTCACCTCCGGAGACATCCGGCTTTTTCGGCTCCTCCATCAACCTGCCCAAACCGCGGCCTAAAACATTTTTTGACACGCCGCCAGCTTGGGCCAACCCAACCGGAGTGACAATTTCAATTTTTTTGGAATCAGACTCCAACTCCTCTTCACCCGTCATGAAAAACCCATTCACTTAACCTTGGACCGATTTACCGTCACTCCATGTTGTAAATCAAAATTAGTCTCCCACTGGCGTCGGGCTGCCACGCATTGTGGACAAGTATAAATCAGCGCCTCGCGCTCTCTGGCAACGACACAACTGGGATTGATGAAATCCCGTGCGTGCGGAAACGCATTGGTGCTGGCTGCATACAGAGCCTGACTGCGGGGAGGAAAAGGCATCAGACCGTAGTAAATGGGAACAACCGCCATCTCCATCGTGCGGTGGTGAACCTCGCAAACTGCTGACTCGCCAGCGGTGTAATCACGCCGTGTCGCACAGCCAACAATGGCCACAACCATAAACAAGATGAGAAGAACACGCATGGTGCGTGATCGCCTGACAGTTACATTGAGCTGCGAAGACGGCGGTTTTCGCAGCCAAATTCGGTTTTCATTTGCCCCGAACCTAGTTTGGGATGCGGCTTCTGGCCAGTCCAAATCGTGGGAAATTTAGCCGTTTTGGAACGGGATGCGCGCTTGACGTTTCGGATGATTTCATCCGGAGGGATACTTTCCGGGAGTCCCACGGTTCATTTCGTTGAAAGCGATTCCGCTTTTGACGGGGGAAAAGTAATGGGTTGCGGGGGTGCCGCAACTCTACCAATGAATGGTAGGGTCGGCGCTGAATGTAAGCCCCGGCGGGGCGAAAGAAAATAGCCCCGGGCCAGCGCAGCGCCGCCCGGGGTTCACCATTTCAAAAATAATTCCACGATACTGGCTTGAGCCGGTGCGAGCGACAGCGAGTTTCAGGCCGCCTTACCCCTTCAGGAGCGGACTATGCCGCCCCGAATGGGGCTCCTATTATTTTTTGGAGGATTGGCTACAACGATGTCGCTCCTGACGGAGCTGGGGCATGGCACCTTGAAGTTGACCCGAAGTCCCACCGGGAGGGTTGAATTCGGGCCAACTCCTGCCCGGTTACGGTTCCGGGACGAACTTATTCTTAAAATCCTGATATTCCGTTGCTTGCAGCAAAATATCCGGTGCGGGTGGCCAAAAATTAAGACCGCTCCGCTGAAAATTCATGCTGGGGTGCTTAAAATTAAGGCTGGGGGGCTGAATTTTAAGGGTGCGCAGTCTTGAGGGAGGGGGTTCCGGTCGAATGTTGCAGGGGGATCAAGCAGGATTCTGGCAGTGCTGGAAAGGTCTTTTTACGCTTCGCGGAAGCGTTGGGCAACAGGGAAGCGGCGTCCGACGCCGAAGGCTTTGCTGGTGACTTTGAGGCCGGGCGCGGCCTGTCGGCGCTTGTATTCGTTGGCTTCGATGAGGCGAATCACACGGCGAACGGTGTCGGCGTCGTGGCCGAGGGCAATGATTTCGGAGGCGGACTTCCCCTCGACAACGTAGAGGTCGAGAATGGCGTCCAGGAGATCATAGGGCGGCAGGCTGTCCTGGTCGGTCTGGTTGGGGCGCAGTTCGGCGGAGGGCGGCTTGGTGATGGTGGACTCGGGGATGAGTTCGCGGTCGCGGTTGATCCAGCGGGCGAGGCGATAGACCCAGGTTTTGGGAACGTCGCTGATGACGGCCAGGCCGCCGCACATGTCGCCGTAAAGGGTGCAGTATCCGACGGCCAGTTCGCTTTTGTTGCCGGTGGTGAGGAGGAGCGAGCCGAACTTGTTGGAGAGCGACATGAGGATGACGCCGCGCAGGCGCGCCTGCATGTTCTCCTCGGTGGTGTCCTCGGGGTGCCCGGCGAAGACTGGTTTCAGCTCAGTTTTCAACGAGCCGAAGGCCGGTTGAATGGGGATGACGCTGTAGCGGATGTTGAGGCGCTCGGCCAGAACGCGGGCGTCGTCCAGGCTGTGCTGCGAGGAAAACTGGGAGGGCAGGGAGACGCCGTGGATGTTTTCGGGGCCGAGGGCGTCGGCGGCAATGCAGGCGGTGACGGCGGAGTCAATGCCGCCGCTCAGGCCGAGGACGGCGGACTTGAAGCCGCATTTCTGGAAGTAATCGCGCAGGCCCAGGCGCAGGGCGCGGTAGAGTTTTTCCTCGTCGGTGGGCAGTTCAAGCGAGAGCGGGGCGGTCTGGTTGGTGTCCACGACCAGGAAATCCTCCTCAAAGATGGCGGCCTTGGCGATGAGGTCGCCCTGGGCGTTGAACACCATGCTGCCGCCGTCGAAGATGATTTCGTCCGCGCCGCCCACGAGGTTGCAGAAAACCAGCGGGGTTTTGGCCTTGCGGGCGAGGCTGGCGAGCATGCGCTGGCGGATTTTGTTTTTGCCCAGGTGCCAGGGCGAGGCGGAGAGGTTAAATAGAATTTTCGCGCCGTTGTGGATCAGCTCGATGGGCGGATTGCGGCGGTAGCGCCGCTCGGGCCAGAAATCCTCGTCGTTCCAGATGTCCTCGCAAATGGTGACGCCCAGCGGCTCTGAGGAAAATGAAACCGGGGTGTTCTCGGTGCCCGGCTCGAAGTAGCGGTCCTCGTCGAAGACGTCGTAGGTTGGCAGGAGCGTCTTGACGCGGGTGGCGGCGATCTGGCCGCGATGGAGCAGGGCGGCGCAGTTGGTGACGGGGCGGCCGGGCCGGACTGCGTTGTGGCCGACGTAGCCGACGAGCATGGCGGTGTCGCCTGCGGCCCTGGCCAGGCGGTCGAGCAGGGCGAGGTTTTGCTCGACGAAGGCTTTCTTGAGGACCAGGTCGCGCGGCGGGTAGCCGGCGGTGGTCATCTCGGGGAACATCACCAGGTCGGCGCCAGCCTCGACGCCGCGCCGGTAGGCGGCGAGGATTTTGGCCTCGTTGCCGGGAAAGTCGCCGACGGTGGTGTTGATCTGGGCGAGGGCAATTTTCATGGGATGACAGTTAACGAATCAGTGAAACCGCAGATGGACGCGGATGAACACGGATAAAAACGGCGCGATGCTGCTTGGCCTTGGCCGAATGGCGAGCATGGTTGGAGCAGGGAGGTGTCACCGGGCGAAGAAGGTTTCCTTGAGCGAGCCGCGCTCGGTGCGGATGAGCGTGCCGGGGGTGATGTTGTTGCGCTCGAACCAGCCACGGGCGGTTTCGAGGACGAACTGGACGTTGTCGGAGGCGGCCACGACGGAGTTGGTGGTGTGCTTTTCCAGCGGGTGGATCTCCAGGAT
>CALJZV010000011.1 GCA_937983475.1 uncultured Verrucomicrobiales bacterium | reverse complement strand
CAATAGACACTCCCTCATCATGGTAGCAACGGCAGAGAAAACCGGCCTCCTCAAACTTAGGCCACCCTTTCTTACCCTTGAAATGATACTCACCCAATAGACTAGAAATTAGGCTGCGTTTCGTGTTCGCAGGCAGAATATGACACTTTACCTTGTGCCACTTTGAAGGGTCTTTCTCCTTCGATAAAATTCGATACGCGGCCAGGCGGCTATTGCCTTCGATAACCTCCCACGTGTCCTTTCGAACAATAAGTGGTTCGATCAAGCCTCCATGTCGGCGAATCCTCCTGACGAGGTCGCGGACGTGGTCCATATCCCGCATTTTTTCTTCAATCTCTTCCTGAGAGGGTTCTTCATTCGCCTCCCGCACAATAGAATAAATGCGCGGGTTCTTTACAAAAAACTTCAAATCGCGGTTAGGGATGAATTTGACCTCTACGATAACTTTCGTTCCTCGAATTGTGAGTGTGTCCTTTTGGCTGGCCATACAATGATTTAGTTGTTCAGGATTTCGTGAAGTATCTCGTTGAACCGATTGGAAGCCGTCGCAAGAAACCGGTCAACATTGATGTCGCCTTGACCCAGCTTTGCGGCCAGTCCTTTTGTCTCAATAAGTTCGTCCACCCATTCATCAATCGTATCTTCGACCATGATGTTATAAATATGGCAAGGACGCGACTGTGAAATGCGATGGATACGGTCCTGTGCTTGTAGGTAGTCATCGAGACTGAAACCACGATCATAAAAGATGCAATGGTTAGCGACCGTGAGCGTTAGCCCTTCCTTGGAGGAAGCAGGCGTTGCAATAAAGATGCGCACCTTGGGATCGGTTTTGAATGATTCGATTGAGACTTGGCGCGTTTGCATAGGCAGCTTTCCATGCACCTTAACGGTTCCATGTGAGGCGAGCGCCGCATGCAGCCAGTCAACGTTATCTGTGAAAGTGCTCCAGAGAATGATTTTTTCGTCTGGTGTAATCTGGGCAATGAGTTTTTGCAAAACTTCAAACTTGCCTGGAGAGACAGCGTAAGCGTTGTCGACGATTTTCGGGTTTGAGGCGATTTGAACGAGGCGGAGCAGGCGCTTTAAAACATCGTCGGCATCATCAATAATAGTCTGACCGTCTTTCAAAATCTCGACTTTGAGACCTTCGCGGAATTTCTCGTAGAGTTTTTTCTGTTCGGCCTCGAAACACGCGAAGATAGGATGGAATTCCTTGTCAGGAAGAATAAGACCGGCCGTTTTTTTGTTTTCGCGAACGGAAAAGCCCCTGATTCGATCGGGCAATGCGGCAAGCGCGTTGCGAAATTCTCGCCCGCGCTCGTTATCACTCGCAAGGTCCGAATCAAGTTCAAGCTGCTGCTTGAAGGTCGAGAAATCCTCCGGAATGCTTTTGCCATGATCCAAAAAACGGATCAGTGACCATATGTCGTAAGGACGATTGGCAATGGGAGTTCCAGTGAGGATGAGCCGACGATGAAAAAGCGGGGAGAGGGTCAAAAATGTTTTTGTCAGAGCAGCTTCGGGATTCTTTAGCTTGTGCGCCTCGTCGCAAATCACGCCAACGCGCCGGGTTTTTAGAAACAGTTTTATCTGTTTTTCATCCCCCCGACAAACTTCGTAATGCGTGAGGTAAACGGCCGCCGGGCTATTCAACGCCAGGAAATTTGAGCGACTGTCCTGATCCAATACGAGAGGGGATAGGAAAGAATGGCTTGCTAGTTCCTGCCGCCAATTTGCAATCAATCCCTTTTTGGTAACGAAGAGAACGGAATCAACGGTTTTCTTGCTTAACCAGTCGATGGCGATGTCGATTGCAATTTTAGTTTTCCCAAGGCCCTGTTCATGAAACACCGCAGCGTAATCCAAGTCCTTTAAAGCTTTTACGGCATCCACTTGATAAGGGAAGCCTTGATGCTTTAAACGCAGGACTGGTGCTCTGGAGTATTTCAGCATTGGATGGGCGGCATTTCAGTCAGGAATATAAGTTTGACTTGGGGGGCTTCGCAAAGGTACCGCAGACGACACAACAATCCTTTGGCGGTGCGTTGCACCACCCAACCGGTTGAGATCACCAGAAACGGTTCCGGAGCGGTTTTTAAATAGGAAAGATATGAAATCAGTTGAAGCTCAGACCTGTTTGTTTCCAGATCGTATGCGGTTTTTGCCTCACCGATTATTGTCACGGGCTGACGTGCAACAGCTTTCGCGAACACGTCTGGCAGATAACCGCCGATGTTTGGCGGTTTGTCCGTTCCTGATTGCGTCGGGTCATCAATAAAGATGCAAAGATCGTCAGAAGCGCGAGTCTCATGAATCCACTTCACTATATTTGAAACCAAACGCATATGACGGGAAGATTCACTCATCGCCGTCCACGTGCAGCATCAGTTTTTCAACGGCTTCTTTAGCTTCGCGCAAGAATTCCGCTGTATCGGAAGTTGGATTTGCTTTGAGCTCTTGCGCCTCATTAAAACCAATTGTGGTGACCGCGTATGTGAAGGCGCGGGCGAGTTGTGACAGGCTCGCTCCTTCGAGAATTTTGGCGAGATCAGGGCGATCCAAAACTTGCATCGCGGCTTGCGCTCCGCTTTTCAGGAAAACCTCTGTGGCTTTTTTATTCTTTAAAATCCGAGGCAACCACCGGACTTGGGCCAATGCGTCAATTTTTCGGGTGTGAATCCATTTCGCAAAATCTTGAAGTGTATGACCGGACTGAACGATGGCTTGCTTGACGTTCTCCTTTTGCAGTTCAACAAAGCCGCTAAATCGACGCGGGTCAAAATCGCTGTCTGACTCTAATAGGGGGCGGTAGTGTTTTTCCATGTCACTGTATGCGTCGATCAATTCCTGAACCGCCTTCTTGCTGCCACCGCAGTAATCTACCAGTTGCGAAAAGGGCAGGTGCGCCTTGATGCGCAAATAGGAAAGATATTTTGCTTTTGAATACGGGTCCCACTGCCGAGGACCAACCAAATGAGCCTGAAGGCGGATGGCATCAATATCTTCCTCGTCCAGGTCCTCATAGACAATCGCCGGAATTTTGTCCCAATTTCCTTTAACCTCGTCCTCGATAAAAGTCTGGTAGAGACAGACTCGCGTATTTCCTTCAATGCAGACCAATTGCCCCGTGGGCAACCGATTGATAAGGACTGGCTGAATCACTCCACCGTTCGTCAGAATTGATTGCTTCAGCTTGGAAAATGTAGGGCCAGACTGGCCTTCCGGATCATCAATCCCAGCACCTAGTGCAAGATGAATCTGTTCTGGTGTCGGCTTCGTCCCATACATCTCAAGAAACCGTTTAATCCGAGGATTTTCGACATCCAACTGGATGTCTTTGATTGGAACTAAATCATGTTTCCCATTTAATTTCATAAAATCTTTTCCCGCGTTTGAATTGGTCAAACCGTAGGGATGCAAGATTTTATTGACTCTTCATGGTTTTGCCTAGTCAGAAGGCAAACGCAAAATTTTGCGCTGAAAGACATAGCGGAGATTTTCACAGAAAATCTGTAAACCCGTCCGTGGGTGAACCCGTGTCGCGTGAGCGACGAGGGAGGTTTTTGGCGAGCACGGCTTCCTTTCACAATCACAGCAGCCGTGCGAGCCATAAAACCGACCGAAATCGGGGGTGGAACTCACGAGACAAAATGCGATGGGATCATTGAAAATAGGGGGTGCTATCGCATTGGCACCCATCCCCTACGCGGGGAAGGGTGTGGGGATACCCTACTCAGGTGTGCTTTCTTCGAAAAAGGTTCTGAGTTTTTCTAAGAAGCACCACCA
>CALJZV010000010.1 GCA_937983475.1 uncultured Verrucomicrobiales bacterium | reverse complement strand
ACAACAACTCTTCCGCAATTTGAAAGTCCTTCTTCATGGCATAGGCCTGTGCTTCCATGCGGGTGATTTCTAGCTCCTCCTCGTCTCTCCAGGCCCGCTGGCCGGTTTGGGCCCGAGCAGTCGCAATCTGCTCAATGGCCTTGTCGGGAAACCCCATGGCCAAATAGCCTGAAATGATCCCTAAATGAGCCTGAATCGAACGGGGATCCACCTCGAGCACGCGCGCGAACTGGGCGGTTCCCTGGCGGAGATTGCCCCCCTCAAGAAAGGCATTCCCAAGGCGAAGGCGGACTTGGATGGCATCAAAGGGGCCATTTTGGGTGACGGCGTCCTCAATGGAACGGTATGGCGCCAATTTCCTGGTGACTTGCTCGTCGTCCTGAACGAGGTCGGAATCATGGCGGGTTAGGCGGCGATTGAACTTCTGGTTGATTAAGGCGGCGAGGTTATCCGGATTCAACCGTAGCGCGGTGAGAAATTGATCGTGGGCTTCCTCCAGCAGATTGGCCTTTTGCAGTTCAACCCCCCAGTAATTCAACGCCATGGAATACGCGCTGCCGAGCCATTTGGCGGTGCGGTTTTCGTCATGAAAACGTTCCAACTTTTCGGCGACGAACAGCGCTTGCGCGCCCCAGAACAGCCGGTTGGCGATTATCACATCACTTGGCAACCGAGGGGGTTGCAGATTCCCTTCGGCAACGGAATTAAGCTCAAAGGGATGAAGCTGGTAAATCAGTCCAAGAGGAACGGCATGGAACAGCTCAAAATAGTAACCAAAACTTGGGTGAAGGTAGAAAAGGTCGTGATGCTGGCGAAGTTTTCCCATCAGGCCCAACAGCGCAACCGGGTTGATGTAATCGGGCAATTGATCAGCAGGAAAAAGGCTATTGCTGAAATTGGGGAATTGCCGGTGGAGATGCCTGTGGTATGGCCCGTAGGTGAGGGAGCCGGTGGAAATTAGTATGGGGTGGTTGGGTGTGTCGGGGGAGGCAAGAAAGGCATGGAGGAGGAACAAGCGGAAGGCATCATCGCTGATGATTACAGAAGGAGTTGCCGGAAGGTTCTTCGCCATTTGAGTTGCGTAATTCTTTAACGCCGGGCCATTGGTCATCCGGATGCTGGACCAGTTTTTCATAATCAACCCCGAACAAACCCCCACCAGGGTTAACGGCACCAATGCGGCCACCAGCTTTTGACCGCCGAATATGCCGTGGCGGGACCGCTCTTTCGATCGAACTGGCCTTGTGCCGAAAACCAACAGCACGTATCCGGCCATGTAGCCCACCGCCATGGCTGCCAGGTAATAAAAGCTGATGAACGGCAATCCTTGTCCCAGTTCCCGACCGCTGAAGGCGGGATCAAAAAACAACCAGAGGCAAAATCCCAGAAACAACACATGCACTGCCCGAAACGTGACCGAAACAATGTTCTCTGCTGCCGAACTGACATCGCCGCGGAGCGTCGGCCACCGGATCGCTATCCATAGCACGGGCGCCAGTGAGCTCAGCAATAGCGTCAAAAAATCCCAGCGCATGTCCGCTGATCGAAGGAAGGGGTTATCGATAGTTAACGATTTTTGCAGCCGCAGATGGGCCTTCAGGGTCTCCCAGAATCCGGCATCGGCATGGGGTGAAAACACCGCTTTCAAGGGCAGGAGCAGGTATAAAGCAGCCATGCTCGCGCCTCCCAGCAGCGTCATCTTGACAAGGAAGCGAAATTTCAAAATGCCGAGGCCCTTCAGACCGATGAGAACGGCCAGATAAAGAGGGAAGAACCCCGCGAACATCCAGTTGTTGGCAGCGCCAAGACCGTAGGCCAAGGCGCTCTTAAACAGCCACCTTTCGTTTTGAGAAACCCGGAATTCCAGCAGGCAGCGCAGGCAGTAGGCAAATACGAACAGGTCCAGCATTTCGCCGGTGGCAACTGTGGCGTGCTCCCAAAAGGTCAGTTGCAAACCGCACACGATTGCGGCAAATACGGGCCCAATCCATGCGCCGCGAAAATTTAAAAGGGCGTGCTGGTCAAGATCCCGCACCCGCTGGTCTCGTGTCCGGTCCTGTGGGAGCAAGAAGACCGACCTTGCCAACAGGGCCAGTGAAAGACTGGCGCAAACGGCTGAAAAAACATTCAGTGCAACTGGCAGCCATGCGCCGGGCAGCAAATGAAAGGGTAGCGTCAGCAAGTAAAACAGTGGCGCTGAATAAGGCTGACGCCAGTCCCAACCGGTGATTCTGGACACGGCAGGAAGGCTGCTTAGGGAAACCCAGGAATTCAGGGTGAACAAATACACGGCCGCAGCGGCGGCAGCCACAACCCAAGGCACTACGGTTCGGCCCCCGTTTTTTTTAAATACCTGAAACATTGGTTTGGGTCTGTCGGTCTGGCGTCGCCCTTATTAAATCTCAGATGAAAGCCCGCATGCCTCCTCCTTTGTGGGAACTGCATCCTGAGGCGCCAGCCTCAAATCCGCCACGCATTCGACGTGTTGTGTTTGGGGAAACATATCCAACGGGACAACCGTGTTGAGTTGATAGACATTGTCCGAGCAGAGAATGTTCAAGTCCCGAGCCAGGGTGGCGGGATGGCATGAGACATAGATGATCTGCGCCGGTTTCACTTGTCGCAGCAGTTGGTGGGATTCCGGAGGGCAACCGGTCCGTGGCGGATCCAGTATCACTGAGGTGGCGCTGGAATCATAACGGTTCAAAAGCGAAGGCAGGAAATCCTCCGTGGCACCCGTGATGAATTCTCCGTTGGTTATTCCCCGTTTTGCTGCGTTCAATCGCGCGGACCGGATCGCTGGAATATCAATCTCAACTCCGGCAAAGGACTCCACCAAATCCGCCAGTTCAATGCCAAAAAATCCCACGCCGCAATAGGCGTCCACCAAGTGGCGAGACCCGCTCTCGCGAAGCCTCTGCCGGACGGTTTCCACCAGGGATGGCAACAGGAAGAAATTATTTTGAAAAAAGGAATCTCTGGGCAATTCCCAGTTCTCCGGTGGAATGCGAAGCATCACTTTCAGGCCGCCCTTGGCTGGAGGATTCTGCCGGGCGATTTTCAATTGCTCATTCAGGGCGTTCTCCGCGATCTTGCACTCCTTGACGTCCACGACCAGCCGGTTGTCATGGCGAAGAAAACCGATGTTCAGGTCCTTTTTGACTTTGTCCCACTGGCTGCGAACCATGATCCGGTTGCGGTAGCCAAAAGGAGCAGGGCAGGGAACCAACGGAGCAATGGGTGGACTCTCAAATCCTCCGACTCGGCGAAACAATTCGACAATCTGTCTGTGCTTGATGCGAAGTTGCGCCGGATAATCCACATGCTGATACTGGCATCCGCCACAGTCGCCGAAATAGGCGCACGCAGGCCGAACGCGTTCGGGGGAGGCCTTGATGACACGAAGCAGCCTGGCGCGGGCAAAAGCGCGCTTAACCTCAGTGATTTCAGCCTCAATTTGCTCGCCGACCAGGACAAAAGGCACAAACACAACAAACCCTTGGAGCCGGCCCACCCCATCGCCGCCAAACGCGATGTCTTCGATGTCCAAAACCACCTTAGAGCCGATGGTTCTTTCTAGGGCTTCAGTTGTCGTCATTGGTCGATTTTTTGTCGTTATACTCGAACGGCTAATGTAGATGCGAGTTTCCCCGTTGGCCAGCTTGAGAATGGGCGCGGGTTTGCGCAAGCGATGAGTGAGGCGTACATTTTTTATGAACAAGAAAGGAGTCCGCAATGAATCAGATAACCTGGGTAAAAAAATGGGTGGAGTCCCATTACGACGTGGTGCTGGACATTATTCGCATCTATCTGGGCATCGGGCTTTTTTTCAAAGGCATTTATTTTTTAACGCATTCGGGTGAGTTGGCGCGGCTCATTGACGGGTCTGGAACGCTCTGGGCGCTCTCCGCGATTGTGGCTCATTATGTTGTGGTAGCACACATTGTAGGCGGGTTTTGTCTGGCGCTGGGTTTGTTGACGCGCGCAGCCGCGTTGTTGCAGCTTCCGGTATTGTTCGGAGCGGTCTTTTATGTCCACCTTCCTCGAATCATGTCTTTCGGTCCGCGGCAGGACTTGGAGTTTGCGGGTTTGGTGTTGTTTCTTCTGGCGTTGATTGGCGTGTATGGGGCCGGACGATGGTCCTTGGATTATTATTTGGAACGCAAGTCTGCGGAGGCAGCGCCTAGCGCGGCATAACTTGTCCGAAGGCGCTTACTTATTTTGTTTCCCCGCTCGCCTCTCAAAAATGCAGCAGACTTCCCTGAACACCTGCTCGACGGTGATCAATTGCATGCAGACATTGTTCGTGCAGGCCGTCTGCCGGTTGTTAAACGCGTTGACACAGGGGCTACAGGCGATACCCGCCCACAGAGGGGTGTTTCGCGGGGTGCGCGCGGCAAACAAACGCGGTGTTTCCGGGCCAAACAAGGTCACCACATGAATCGGGGTCAAGGAAGCAAAGTGTGCCGGACCGCTGTCGTTGGTCACAAGAATGTCCGCCAATCCGTAGAGGATTAACAGTTGGCGCAGGGTTGTTTTTCCCGCAAAGGAAACGCATCGGGGCGAGCCAATCTCCTGGGCGAGGCGATCAATTGCCGGGGATTCATTCGGGGCGCCGGTCAGCCCGACGTAGGCCTCGGGAAACTGCGCCAGCAGGCGTTTGGCCAGATCGACATACCGCACCGGTTCCCATCGCCGCAACGGCAGGAGATCGCTGGCGTTGGGATTCAGCAATATCAGCCGTGGCAGGCCCTGTTGGCCTGTGCTGGCTCGCACAATAGAGCGAACGGCTTCAATTTCCTCCAGGGTCGCTTGAAATCGGGGCAACTCCTCCTCCACGGGTGGCGGTTGCTGCCCAAAAGTCGGCAGCGTCTGGGGCTTCAACAGAAGCGCCTCGACCATGAGTTGGAAAATTTGCGAGGTGTGCAGGTAGGGATTGTAAAGCAGGCGATGCGTCATCAGGCTCCCACGATAGGGCCCGGCCCCAAAATAACTGTGAAACCCGACGCGGGTTTTGGCGCCGCTCAGGTAAGCGACAGCCGCCGAGCCGCGCGCGAAAAATTCCATGTCAATGGCCGCGTCGAACTTCATCCGCCTCATTTTGAGGATCGCGGACAATGTGCTTTGGAGCAGCGCCGGAAAACTCCGAAACGAAATGGTGATGACATTCTCTTTGGGAATCAGCCCAAGGGCGTCCAGGATGAACCGGTTTTCATCAAAGACGATGAAATGGACGTTCTCCCGCCCCACCAGTTCGACCGCCCGGCGGATGGCCGGGTGGGCGAGCACTGTGGAGCCCTGCTCGGCCAGCTTCACAAAAAGGATGCGCCGGACATTGGGAACCGCATTCGGGCTGCCCGTCAATTTGCTCGCCGCCGTCAGGAGGAAACACAAGGGCACGCCAAGCCATCTGTCGATGAGTTGCAGTGCGGCGACTTTCATGGGTTCATGCCTTGCGGCGGGACATCCGGAAATCAGTTTTTGGTTGAATTCTGCGTGCTTTCTCCGCCTTGGGGAGGATTGTTCAATTGAATCTTAAATTCCGCCACAATCTTGGACGCCTCGTTTGTTCCGTCGGCCAATTGTAGCAGGTCACGACTGAGGCGCTCAACGGCGTCGCTCACCGTCTGAGCACGTTCTTTCTGCTGCTGAACCCCGGGCAACACTTCCTCTAGCTGTTTGTTCTGGTTGGCGTGCGCTTCCTTTAATTTGTTCCTTTGGCTCAAGGTGTCGGCCAATTGAAGCCCCTGCAAAACTGTCATCGTCAGGAACACTATGCCAAGGGCCCAGAAAGGTGAATAATTCGGGGAAGTTTTTGAGGGTTTGTTCATACGCGCGGCTGAATCAGGGATATTGTTTTTTCTCGCCGTTGATTTCCAAAGTGACCTGCATCCCGTGCTTGGACAGGATTGTGCGCAGGCGCGGATCGGTTTCTGAACCGTGAGCAATGCGCTTGGCCAACTGGTCCAATATGGTCTCCAACTGGCGCGCTTCATTTAACCGGGACTGCGCAAGTCGTGCCTCGTTGAATTTCGACTGGTTGGCGGTCATTTCACCAGAAAGGCGACCAGCCGATCTGGCTACAAAAAAATGGGCCAGCATCAGCGCGGACAGCGCCAAAGCCAGCGTGTTAATTGCCAAGAATTGGGGGCGGTTCATACGATTGGTGCAAGCAGGATAAAGGCGGCCAACGGGGTGTCAAATGATTCTCCAGCGCCTTCTTGAGTTGAAGGACCGTCCATGGCTCGCCTACACTCGCCAGCAACAAAAATGATCCTGCTTATCGACATCGGCAACACCCACACGCACCTTGGACTGGGGGACACCTCCCGGGTGCGCAGCCAGCGGAACCTGAAAACGGCGGCTTGGTTCGATGGAAGCGGTGATTCCCAGTTGAAGAAGTGGATCGGCAAAAAGCCCCTCAACGGCGTGGCTGTGTGCAGCGTCGTGCCTCGTGCAACGCCGCGGGTCAAGCAAGCTGTTCGATGTCTTTTCGGAATCCCAGCGTTTGAGTTGACCCACAAGACATTGGCCGGCGTGGGCGTGGAGTATCCCCGCCCCGAAACCATCGGCCCCGATCGCCTGGCCAACGCGGTTGCGGCGCGCCATCACTTTGGGGCTCCATCGGTGGTTGTGGATTTTGGCACAGCAGTCACCTTTGACGTGGTCAATCCCTCAGGAAATTATGCGGGCGGCATCATTGCCCCCGGTCTTGCCGCCATGACCGATTATCTCCATGAAAAAACGGCCCTGCTGCCGCGCATCCGCATCCGGGAAGTCAACCGGGTTGTCGGAAAAAACACCGTCGAGGCCATGCTGATTGGCGCGGTGCATGGCTACCGCGGATTGGTGCGGGAACTGATTGGCGAACTGAAACGGGAACTGAAGGCGCGAAAACTGCCCGTGATTGCCACCGGGGGTTATGCCGATTTAATTGCCGCAAAGATGCCGCAAATTACCAAGGTTGAACCAAATCTGACGCTGGAGGGATTGCGCCTGTCCTGGCTGGCCGCCTTGCGCGCCTGATTGGGCATCCCCCTTAGGGTCCGGGGGCTGGCTTCAGCGAGTCCGACTTTTCATTTCGCCAAAAGAATTTGCTGGAGGGACGAGCTCTGCGAGTCCGACTTGTT
>CALJZV010000009.1 GCA_937983475.1 uncultured Verrucomicrobiales bacterium | reverse complement strand
TTCCGTTTCATGAAGATCTCCGCTGCGCTCGGGGAACGGGGCAAAGTGCGTGAAGTGCCGAATCTGTGAGCGAAATGAAACGCGAAAATGATCCCGGTGGGTGGCGTTGAGCGCGCCATAGCCCAGTCCGTGATACGCGCCGGAAAATGCGATGACACCCTTCTTAGCCGTGGCGAGAACCGAGGTCTTGAACGCCGCTTCCACGGACTCGAAACCGGAGTTGCAAAATATGGTTTTGCCAATGCAGCGTTCGGACCGCGCGCCGGCCAGTTTGGCTTTTGGCGGAAAGGCAAATTCCCTGGCACCCGGATCGCGACACCACCGCTCAAATGTAATTCGGCTTAACTCACGAGCCAGTTGGGCCTTGAGCCGATGCGGATGCACGTCGCCCATGGCATGCAGCAACCGGCCCATTTGCTTTTTCCCGGCATCAACCACACGCCGGTTGGCATGTCCCGCAGTGGCCACGCCAAAGGCGGCAGTCAGGTCGAGGTATTTTTTTCCCGCCACGTCCCAGACGTGCATTCCCTGCGCCCGCTCCCAAACGATCGGCCACGACCCGTCCGGCTCCATGAACGTGATGTTGCGCGATTCGTGCCGGTTCAGCACCCGCAAGACATTGAATGATTTTCTGTCCACAAAATGAAACGCGTTCAGACGCCCCGCTGCTCCGGCGGCCAGATGAATTTATGCATCTGCAACTGAAACCGCACCGGCAGGGCGTCGGCGACAATCTTCTCCACCAGTTCCTTGCGCGAAATGGGCGTGTGCCCGGCTGGCGGCACTTTCAACGATTTGTCCCGTTGATGCTCCAACAGGGGCGATACCCAGGAAAACAGAATTGGGCAAATCTCGGCAAGTTTGTGCTCGGCAATGGTATTTTTTGCCCACTCGTAATCCTCCACGGTGCCGATGACAAACTTGAGTTCATCGCGGGGCGAAAGGTGTTTTATATTTTCCCACCGGTTGCGCGAGGACTCGCCGCTGCCGGGGCATTTCAAGTCCATAATGCGATGCACACGTGGGTCCACAGTTGAAATATCCACCGCGCCGCTGGTTTCCACCAGCACCGTGAAGCCCCGGTCGCACAAGATTTTCATCAAGCCGATGGATCGCTTTTGCAGCAACGGCTCGCCGCCGGTCAATTCCACAAGCGGCAATCGCTCTCCTCCGTTGCGGACGTTTCCATACGGAGCCGCCAATTGCCCGATCCGGGTGAGAATCTCATCAAGGGCGACAGGTTTGCCTTCGGTAAACGCATATGCTGTGTCGCAGTAGGAACAGCGGAGGTTGCAGGCGGCCAAGCGAACAAAAATGCACGGCCACCCGGCGAAGGAGCTTTCGCCCTGGACGCTCAGATATATTTCATTGACGGTCAAAGTATCGGCCATGCATGGTTAATTTACCCAACAACACGGGCCTGACCACAGGCAAATTTATGAGCCCGTTTTATTTTCCCAATACCCGAAAGGAAAGCGCATGAAGGCATTGTTACACATCTCGTTGATGTTTCTTCTGCTGATCGCAGGCTGTGCCACCCGCCCCAAATGGGACGAACGCATCGGCCGCTATACTTACGGGGAGGCGCTTCTCGAACTGGGCATGCCCTCGCACCAAACCCGCCTGCCCAATGGCAACATGCTGGCCGAATGGCGCATTCGCCCTCCGACTCCGGGCTCGGTCGGCTACGGTCCGGCGGCGGAATATCACACCGCTGGCATCCTGGAACGAGGAGGATCGCGCCGCACGCCGCCCCAGCCAGGGAGAGTTTTGGTGCTTTATTTTTCCGAGAGCGAAAAGCTGCTGAACTGGCGCGTAGAAGAACGGTGATCGTTTCCCCTCCTGCCTGAATGACGCATGAATCGCTTGCCAGAAAGGGCCGCTGCGCTTAACAGAGACGCATGAACTTGCCATTGGTTATGACCATTATCGGGCGCGACCGGCCCGGCCTGGTGGATTTGGTCGCAAAAGTCGTCATGGAACATGGCGGCAATTGGCTGGAAAGCCGCATGTCGCACCTGAGCGGGCAGTTTGCAGGCATCCTGCGGATTGACGTGCCCGCCGACCGGCAACAATCGTTGATCGCCTCCCTTCTATCGTTGGAGGCGCAGGGACTGAAAATTGTCGTACATCCAGGCACGCCCGAACGCCCTTCGGAGAGCCGCGCTCTCGCGGAATTGCATTTGATGGGGCACGACCGGCCCGGCATCGTCTGCAAAATCTCGCACTGCCTGGCGCAAAACAACGTGAACGTAGAGGAATTAAAAACCGAGTGCAGCAGCGCGGCGATGTCCGGTGACATGCTTTTCAAGACCGAAGCCAAACTTCAACTGCCTGACGGACTTGATGTGAACGCGCTGCGTCAGAGTCTGGAGAAAATTGCCGGCGACCTGATGGTGGACGTGACGCTGTCGGAGAAGAAGCCTTCGGTCTAACAATTACGCGGGGATCCTGCTTCGAGGGATTTCTGCAACCGAGGGGAAACCGGGAGCTTGATGAACGTGAACAAAGCAACTTCTTGCTCACCCGAGAATTTCCTCAATGGACTCATACACCGCGGTGACCATCTTTCGGACTTGCGCCCGGGTAGAGCAGTAGGGCGGCATCAGCACCAGCACGTTGCCGATGGGCCGTGTCAGAACACCGCGCCGGGCCATGGCTTCGCAAACGCGGATTCCCGCCTTTTCGCGCAGGGAAAACGGCGCGCGCGTCCGCCAGTTTTTCACCAACTCGATGCCAACAACTAATCCAACCCGGCGCACATCACCTACCGCCGGCAGACGCCAAAGCGCGGGCAACTCGGTTTCCAGCGCGTTTTCAATTCGCCTGCGGGCGGCAACGGACTCATCGCTTTCCAGCAATTCCAGGCTCGCCAGTGACGCCGCCGCGCCAAGCTGGTTACCGGTGAAACTGTGCCCATGAAAGAAGGTTTTAAATTCCTCATAATCGCCCAAAAAGGCCTTGAACACCTCCGGCGTGGTCAGCGTCGCAGCCATTGGGAGGTAGCCGCCGGTCAGGCCCTTCGCCACAGCCATGAAATCCGGTTGCACGCCTTCGATGTGGCTTGCGAATAAGGCTCCCTGCCGTCCATTAGTTCCCGCCCCCATCCGGCCAAACGCCGTCATCACCTCATCAGCGATTATAAGCGCCTTTTGCCCCCGGGCGATCTCCGCCACGCGTCCGAGCCAGCCCGCAGGTTGCGGGATCATGCCTGCCGCGCCCTGCATCAGCGGCTCGATCACCAACCCGGCGTAAGGATTGTTCGTTTTCTTCTGGGCGGCGAATTTCTTCTCCACTTTGCCGACGCATTCCCA
>CALJZV010000008.1 GCA_937983475.1 uncultured Verrucomicrobiales bacterium | reverse complement strand
CTGGGGTCGCAGCCGTGAATGTGCTGCATCTCACCGCGCCGGTGTGGCCGGGTGACACGGTCACAATCGGAGGCCGTGTGTATCAATGCGATGATCATGCGCTACCGACGTTCTCGCCTGGGAACGTCGGTGTGCATGTGTTCAACGGTTACGCGAACGCAACTTTGAACTTCGATGATCAGGTGAACGTGCAGGACGGCAACACGGTCACGGTGGGTGACAAAACTTACACGTTCAAGGATGTGCTCACCGACGTGGATGGTTACGTGAAGATCGGTCCGACGATTGATCGTTCCATCTACAACCTCGTTGCGGCGATGAACGTCGGTTATCCCGACCTGATTGATCCGCCTGCGATTTACGGTGAGTTGAACGATGTCGGCGAAGGTCGCGGCGTGGCGTATGCGGCTTCGATGGCGCGCAATCCTGCCAATGTGCATGCGCTGCATGAAGGCGATTTCGCAATCATCATTTCGCATTGGCCCGGTGGAACCGAAGGGAACTCCATCGCGCTCGATGCCACGCTTGCGGGAACTGGCGATTGGGTGGAAGGAAATGTGGTTTCGCCGGTGCAACCGCCGTTTGCGGCGCAATTTTCTGCGGCGCTGGTGGCGGCGTTGAACAGTGATCCGGCTGGTCCGGTGTTCGCGGAACAAATCAACGTCAACGAAGTGCTGGTATGGAGTCGGCGTCATGGCGACGTGCGATTGCCATGCAGCGCGAGTTTCAGCGAAGAAGGCAACGCGTGGGAAACAGCAACGCTGCTCGGCGGCGCGGTGGCGCGTGATGGGCTGATGCCTCTGGCCGGGATTCGCCGTGTCATTACCGCGATGGAAGTGACTCAAGGTCGGTTGCATGTGGTGTGTGCGTTCTCGCCTGTGGGTGCGTTGGTCCAACTGCGTTTCGGCACCGGCGAACACGTCGCGTTCGATGGCATCGTCGAGATTCAAGGAAGGCGCGTGACCATTGTTGCGAGCGGTGCGGCGTTCGTCGCGGGACAAGAGGTTCATCTGATTGCGTTCAACTGATCACTTTATGCTTTACCCGATTATTCGACGTCAGCGCCGGCCGTTGTTGCCGGTTGAGTGTTTGCACACGGGCACAATTCAGCCAGCCGCTGCTCCTGCGGTCGAAGAGACTTCTACTCAAACGGAGAAGGCCGGGAATGAACCGCAAGATTCGAAGGCAACCGAGAACGAAACGCATGCAAAAGTTTCCCAAAAGCGAAAAGGCAAATCGGACTAAACGTCGCGTGCTGATCCTGGGCAAGCGTCGTCGCGTTGTGACCGTGCTGCCGCCTGCTGCGCCGGTAAACCTCGGCATTGAAGAGACGCCGACTTACCTGCGGCTCTTCTGGGATGACGCCTCGGACAACGAAGATGGATTCCGTCTCTATCGACGGGCGTATTCCGATCCTTTTGAACTCGTCGCGGAAGTTCCGGCAGACCAAACGGAGTTTCACGACGGCAATGTCGAGATGGGTGTGATTTACACCTACTACGTGGTGGCGTTCAACGTCGGCGGTGAATCGACTGCCTCGAACGAAGTGAGCGGTGAACTGACAATTGCGGCATGAAGATTCTTTTGCATTCACAAGTGGCCGCGCCGTCGTTGCTCGGTCGGTATCGGTTCGCGCAACAGCGGCTGCGTGAGGCGGGTATTGATTCGGAGATTCGCACTGGGGTCGAAGTCGATTTCGTCGGGGCGAATTCCGACGTAATCGTAAGTCACAACTGGATTCCTGACGAGGTTCGGCAGTTGCCGATTGTGCGTTGCTTCGGTGGCAAGGAACTGACGCGGCCTGATCACCTGACGCTCTTGGCATCGCTGGGCTTTCCAACGATGGAATGGACAACGGTGCCGGATTTGGCAGCGGCATTGGCGCTGTTCGATTCGTGGAACGTGGAGCGACTGATTTTGAAACGTTCGTTCACCGGTGGCGGGCATGGGTTTCATGTGCTCACGCGCAATCAACCGAGTTACACGGCTTGGAATTTTGAGCGCGACGTGATTTGCCGCGAGGTCAATCCAGAGTGCGGTCGCGTTTACAAAGCGGAGCTATTCGGCGGGAAACTGATGCTTGGATTCGTGCTGAAGAAGGAGTCATTGGCGACGCGGTTGTTCACGCCGGATGAATGCCCGGATGGTTGCCGCCAGTTGGTGACGTATCGCGAAGCGAACGAGAGGCCCGATGAACGGCATCGTGAAGCTTGGGAATTCACAGAAGCGGAGACGGCGGCGTTGGAAGCGTTGAGTGTGGTGCTGACCCAACAAGGTTTTGGCTACGTGAGCGTGGATCTGATGCGCCGTGCGGATGGGCAACTGGTCGCGATCGAGTTGAACACGGGCAGCGTGACTTCGTGGTGGTCGGAGACTTTTCCGTTCGTCCGCGAACGATTCACGAATGCGCTGCTGAATCTCGTGCAACAAAACTGATTTATGGCGCTCGTGCTGATCAAAGAAGATGGGAGCGGAAAGTCGGATGCGAACGCGTATGCGAGCGTGGCCGACGGCGACGCGTATTTCGAAGGGCACCTGTATGCGTCGGCGTGGACCGGCGCAACGACGGACCAGAAAGGGGCGGCGCTGGTGATGGCGACGCGATTAATCGATTCGCAAACGCAGTTTCGCGGCACGAGGGCAAAGGCCGAACAGGCGTTGCAATGGCCGCGTGAAGGTTGTCCGGATTTGGACGCCGGCCGTTGGAGCGGCGGCGTGGTGGCAAGCGATCTGGTGCCTTCGGGCGTCGTCAACGCGACGTGCGAGATGGCACGGGAACTTTTAATTCTGGACCTGACGGCGGCGCCTCCAGGTGAGGGTTTGAAATATGAGAACGTCGGGCCGAATCAGACCGGTTACAGCAAGGGCGATGTGCGCCCGATTCTTTCGCACGTCGCCCAGGCGATGCTGGCGAAATTTGGAACGTTGGTGAAAAGCAAAAGCGGTTCTGTGCCGCTGACACGAGTATGAACGAACCTATTTTCAAAAAGAAACGGTCGAACCAATTTCGGTTTGTGCCGGAAGTAACGCTCGGCAATGTGCTGCAACTGCTCTCCATCGGTGCGGCGGTCGTCGGTATGTGGGTGAACATGGACAAGCGAATTTCCGCCGTGGAACTGCGCGAAAATTATTCGAGCGAGGAGCGGCGCGATTTGAAAAAGAGCCTGGCAACGCTCGCGGAGAATCAAGCGTTGCTCGCGCGGACCGTTGATCGCATCAGCATTTTGATTGAACACCAGAAAGGAGAAACGAAATGAAAACTTTTATTCCAATGTTGTGCCTGGTCGCGCTCTGCGGATGCGCAGCGACCAAGCC
>CALJZV010000007.1 GCA_937983475.1 uncultured Verrucomicrobiales bacterium | reverse complement strand
TTTTGGCTTGGCATCGCCGCAATCGTTGCGCTCATCGTATTTTTATCGCGCCGATGAGCTAATCGGCTGGCTTTACTGATACCCGCAACATGACAGGAAATTTATGGACTGGTTACACGGCACAGAATTGCCTCGGTGGGAAGTAATTCTCTGGGCGTTCATTTTTACTTTGCTCGGTGGCTTTTTCTCTTATTGGACGGGTCTCTTCGTTTCGCGATTGATCAGTTTTCATCGCAATCGTATCGAGGCCGGAACCCAATTCATTCGAAGCGTCAATCAGTTGATGAGGTTGGGTTTCTTCGGCATTGTCCGCACCGAGGAGCAGAATGGAAAATCAAGGGAGATTAGCAAAACTCCAACGGAGATTAAGGCCGAAATCGGTTACGACCAATTAAGCTCGCATTTGAATGCTTTTGTCCGCGACCGGCACGATGCCGCGCAAGCAGCCCTGACCAACGCCATCGCGCTGTTGCATCGTAATATTGAGATCCTTGTTCAAGGTAAATGCTTGATGCCTGACGAAATTGAAAAACTTCACACAGACGCGGAACCGCTCGCTGAACAATTGTTCACCGCAAAACCGCGAAAACGGGTTTTGTTCAGTCCATTGTGGAAACACATATAAGTGTTTCCACCTTCCAAGCTGCCTTGAATCTCAAGAATAGCTCGCCTCATTGGCCGTCCGATGTTCAAATCCGTCTCAGTCAATAACTCCAAATAATGGCCGACACTGTAAAAACCAGACCTCAACGCCGCCTTACCCAGGCTGAACTCGATTCCTTTTTGGAAACAGCGGCCGATCTCTTGCGCGGCGGTGTCGATCACTCGGAATTTCGCGGCTACGTTTTCGCGCTCCTCTTCTACAAACGCATCAATGACGTCTATCTCGAAAACGTCGATGCACTCGCCAAAGAATTGGGTAATGCCGAACTCGCTCAAGACCCGCGCATGCACGATTTTGTCGTTCCTCCTGACGCCCTCTGGAGCAAAGTGGCGCGCACCAGCGAACGCGCTTTGGGCCAAGCGCTCAATGACGCCATGCGCGCCGTCGAGCGGGCCAACGAACCGAAGTTTGACGGCATCCTCGCCAACTCCACGGTCGATTTCAACGCGCAGGAGCGTTTGCCTCGCAGCAAGCTCATCGCCATCATCAATCATTTCGGCAGTCTGCCGCTGGATCGCGCCAGCGTGCATGACGACCTTTTCGGCAACGCTTACGAGTATCTCATCCGCAACTTCGCTTCCAAGGCAGGCAAATCCAGCGGCGAGTTTTACACGCCCAAAGAAGTCGCCTTTTTGATGTCCGAGATCATCGAACCGCAGCCCAATCATCACATCTGCGATTGGGCCGCCGGTTCGGCTGGTCTTTTGTTGCAATGCCGCAATTACGTGGAGCGCCATTTCGGCAGGCAACCAGCAGAGCGCCTGTTCTTCTACATGCAGGAGAGCAATCCATCCACCGCGAACATCGCCCGCATCAATATGTTTTTGCACGGGGTTCGCAGTTTTCAACAGGCGCCACGCGGCGACAGCCTCCGCGCTCCGTTCTTCCGCGAAGGCCAGACCAAACGTCTCCGCCAGTTTGATCGCATCGTCATGAATCCGCCCTTCTCCTTGAAGGATTGGGGCCATGCCGATTTTGTGGGCGGCGATCCCTACGACCGTTTCGGCTTCGGCATGCCGCCCGGCGACAATGGCGACTTCGCCTGGATGCAGCAGATCGTCAAATCTCTGAAACCCACGGGCCGCGCCATCGTCGTCATGTCCCAGGGCATCCTGTTCCGCGACCAGCCGGCGCAAACCATGGAAGTGGATGGGCGCAACGAAAAGGCCGGGCCGGAATACGTCATCCGCGAGGGCTTCGTCAAAGCCGATCTCATCGAGTGCGTCATCGTCCTGCCCTCGAAACTCTTTTACGGCAACAGCGTCCCCGGCTGCCTCGTCGTCTTGAACAAGCGGAAAGACCCGACGCGCAAGGACAAGATTCTCCTCATCTGGGCCGGGCGGGAGGAACACTGCCAGAAGGACAATCCCCAAAACTTTCTCCGCCGTGCCGATTGCCTCCGCATCCTCGTTCCCTGGCGCGCCTTTGGTGACCTCGCCCAATGCGCCGAATTGATTCCCAAGCACGAGCAGGAATTGATCGCCGAAGTGGAACGCGAGCGCGACGCCGCGCTGGCCGACATCGAAGAAGCCTACGCTGAATTTCTCGCGCCGCTCCCCGCCTTACGGAAGGAACTGGAGGAACGCACCGCGTTCGAAGACCAGCAACTCCCCACCGAAGAAGAGATTCTTGCCACGATGCCGGACTTGCGAGTGGAACTTGACCAATGTGCCAGCTTTTCTAAGCGGAAAACGCCTGCTGATGCCGAGGCCAAAAAGCAGTTCAACGCCGAAAAAAAGGCAAATTCCGCACGTCTCAAAATTGCCCGCACCCAACTCAAAGAGGCTAAAAAACAAATTGGTAGGCAGAAAAAGGACAACGCCGAGCGCCTCAAGATTGTGAAGGTGCAGGTAAAGGACCTGACCAAGCTGGAGGACGAAGCCGAGGAGAAGCGCACCGACGTCCGCAAGACTGCCGAGCGCGAAATCGCTTTCGTGCGCGAGACGGCGGCAGACCTGCTCCGCATCTGCGCCGATCCCTTGGAAGCCGCGCGCTACTTCGCCGTGGCCGAGCGCCCGGAGATTGAAGAAAACGAGTTCAACCTGAACGTGCCGCGCTATGTGGACACATTCCCGCCCGAGGAAAAGATTGAAATCGGCACGGCCCTCGCCGCTGTGCAAACGGCGGAGACATCCACACGCACCGCCATTGAAGCACTTCGGGAAAAACTCTCCAGATTCGCGGAGGTCAAAGCGTGAAACTCGCCGCTTGCCAGCGTTTCAATCCAGAACATCCGCCGGCGGGCTGGGCCGTTGAGCCCATTAAGAGTCGGCTCTGGTTGGAATACGGATCGGGCCTGACCGATGGCGAGCGCACAACCGGCGAATATCCGGTTTATGGTTCAAACGGACAGGTTGGCCTTCACCACGAATACCTTGTTGAAGGGCCTGGGATTCTCGTGGGGCGCAAGGGCTCGGTTGGCGAAGTCCACTTCTCGGAAAAATCCTTTTGGCCGATTGATACGGTCTATTACGTGCGGCGGCTCGGAGAGGACAACTGGCGCTACCTCTACTACCTGCTCACCTACCTGAATCTCGGCCAGCTAAACGCGGCGACGGGAGTTCCCGGCCTAACTCGACGCGATGCTCATTTCATTTATGGTGCGTTTCCGCCACCGCCGGAAGCAGACGAGATTGCGAAGGCGTTGAAGCTGGCCGACGACGCCCTGACCGCTGCCGAGGCGAAGCTCGCGGCGGCGCGGCGGCTCAAGACCGCGTTGATGCAGCAACTCTTCACCCGCGGCCTCCCCGGTCGTCACACCCAATTCAAGCAAACCAAAATCGGCGAGATTCCCGCAGAGTGGGATGTCGTGCCGCTGGGCAAACTCGCCACCGCGTTTTCTGGCATCGCGCTCAACAGCAACCGCGAGCCGAAATCCAATCCGCACCAATACCTGACAGTCATTCACGTTCAGCGCGAACGGCTGGACCTCACCGAGGTTCGGCACATGGAGATTTTCCCGCAGGAAGTGCCGGATGCTTTGCTTGAGGCAGGCGACATCCTGGTGGTCGAAGGCCATGCGAACTCATCTGAAATCGGTCGTGACGCTATCGCCACCGAGCAAGTGGCGGGCTTTGCATATCAGAATCATCTTTTTCG
>CALJZV010000006.1 GCA_937983475.1 uncultured Verrucomicrobiales bacterium | reverse complement strand
GAGTTCCGATGCTGGCCTATTTGCCGGCAATGCGGGCGGGGTCCATCTGGGACGACAACGACATGCTCACGGAAAGCCACCTCATCCGCGCCGCCGACGGCCTGCGGCGCATCTGGTTTTCCACCGAACCGATTGATTACTTCCCATTGACGCTCAGTTCCCTCTGGATCGAGTGGCGGTTGTGGGGCATGAACGCCACAGGCTACCACGTCACCAATGTGCTGCTTCATTTCGCCGGGGCCGCGCTGTTCTGGCGGGCGCTGGCGACGTTGAAGCTGCCAGGAGCCTGGTGGGCCGCCATGCTGTTCGCCATTCACCCGGTCAACGTCGAATCAGTGGCCTGGATCACTGAGCGCAAAAACACGTTGTCGCTGGTTTTTTTTGCATTGGCCTTGCTGGCCTGGCTGCGGTTTGACGGGGAGAAAAAAACGGCCCACCCGGGCTGGTATCTGCTGGCCATCGGCGCGTTTGCGTTGTCGCTGTTGAGCAAAACCGCCGGCGTCACGCTGCCGGTGGTCTTGCTGGGCATCGCGTGGTGGCGGCGCGGCAGAATCACTCGCCACGACTGGGTTCAGGCCATGCCGTTTTTTGCCCTGGCCGTTGCCATGGGGCTGGTAACCATCTGGTTCCAATACAACCGCTCCATCTCCGAAATTGTCGTCAACACCAGCAGCTTCGCGCAACGACTGGCCGGCGCCGGGTGGGCGGTCTGGTTTTATTTGTCCAAGGCGTTGCTGCCCGTCCAATTGACCTTTGTCTATCCCCGATGGGAAATCAATGCCGCCAACCCGCTGGTGTATCTCCCCGGCGTCGCGGTGCTCGGATGCCTTTTAATTTTCTGGAAGTATCGCGGCTCCTGGGGGCGCCCAGGCCTGGCGGCGTTCGGCTATTTTGTCCTGACGCTTTTTCCGGTGCTGGGCTTTTTTAACATCTTTTTCCATCGCTACTCCTTTGTTGCCGATCATTGGCAGTATTTTTCCATCATCAGCGTGACAGCGGCGGGATGCGCTGTGGCGGTTTATTTTCTCAAAAGCAGGGCGCTGCCGGTGCTGGGAGCGGTCGCCGTGGTTATGGCCGCACTGACATGGAACCAGGCTTCAATTTACGAGAATCAGGAAACCCTTTGGCGCGACACGTTGAGAAAGAACCCCCGCTGCTGGATGGCAGAAAGCAACTGGGGCCTTTACCTGCACAATCAGGGCCGATCCAGTGAAGCCATTCCACACTTTGAAGCCGCGTTGCGCATCAACCCCAGCGACCATGGAACGCTCTACAACCTGGGCGTGGCGCACTTGACGCTGGGACGCCCGCGCGAGGCCGCCAACGCCTTCACCGAAGCGCTGAAGGTCAATCCCGACCACATTCTGGCGCTCATGAGCCTGGCGTTGATCCGGTCCATCAGCGACGACGACTCGTTGCGCAACGGCGAGGAGGCGGTGAAACTGGCGCGGCGCGGCGTGGAACTGACCGGAGGCGAGGACGAATGGCAACTCGACACGCTGGCGGCGGCCTACGCCGAAACCGGCTATTTCGAGGGCGCGGTCCGGACGCAGATCAAGGCCGTCGAGACCGTCTCCACAAAGGGCAACCACGCGCTGGCCGCGGAGATGAAACAGCGCCTTCAGCTCTACCAGTCGGGCCGCCCGTTCCGGGAGGGGCAATGACCTCGGACAATTTTGTTTTGCCACCGATGTGTGCTATTAAACGTGTAATGAAATGGAGCTGCCTTCTTGTGATGGCCTGGGCGATGGCGGGAGTTTCCGCCGCCGAGCTCAAATGGCTGGATAATTTGCCCAAGGGCCTCAAGCAGGCGCACACCAACGACGTGGCGGTCCTGTTGAATTTCCATGGGCCTGATGAATACAGCCAGCAGCTTCAGGATGAAGTCTTCAACCAGCCCGAGTTCATCGCCTTCGCGCAATCCAATCTCGTCCTGGTGCAGATTGATTTTTCCGGAGCGCAAACCCTCAGCCCCGAACAATCCCGCGCCAATCGCCTGCTGGCCGACGAATTCGAGGTGGACGGCTGGCCCACCACCTACATTCTCGACAAAAACGGGCAGAAACTCGCCAAGGCCGGCTACGTCGAAGGCGGGGCCGCCAATTACATCGGGTTGCTGGAAAAAGTGCCCGGGTTCCGGGTCAAAACCGCCTCTCCTGCCGCGCCCGCTGCGACCAAAGCCGCCCCGGCACCGGGCAAAAAAAGCGCGCCGTTCGTGGCCCTCGTGCCCGTGGTCGGCTACACCGAAATCGTCCTTAAAGGGGTGTCCATGGGCGAAACCAAGACCGCGCTCATCAACAACCAGACTTTCGTCGAGGGCGAGGTCGCCAATATTCGCGTGGCCGACCGCCGCGTCAAAATCCAGTGCCTGGAAATCCGCAAGGACACCGTGGTGATCCGCGTGGAGAACGAGGCCGGCACCCGGGAATTGCGCTTCAGGCCGCGCGCCCTGGAAACAACCAATTAACCCTTTCCCCGGACAACCCATGAAACTGTTGCTCACTGTTTTCCTCACAAACTCGCTGCTTTCCCTGGCACCCGCCGCCGAACGCCAATGGCTCACGGACCTGCCCGCCGCCGTCCGCCAGGCCGGCGCGGAGAACAAGGCCATTCTGGTCAATTTCACCGGCTCGGACTGGTGCGGCTGGTGCATCAAGCTCAAGAAGGAGGTGTTCGACAAACCCGCCTTTGCCGGCTTTGCCCGCGACAACCTGGTGCTGGTGGAAGTGGACTTTCCCCGCGCCAAAAAACTGCCCGAGGACCTGCGCAAGGCCAACGACGATCTCGCCGGCCAGTTTGCCGTCCAGGGTTTCCCCACCATCTTCATTCTCGACAGCCAGGGCAGGCGCTTGGCCCGCGCCGGCTACATGCCCGGCGGCCCGGAAAACTACATCGCCAAGCTGGCCACCATCCCGGGCTTCGAGTGGAACATTCCGCCAGCCGCTCCGGAAACCCCGGCCCCGGCTGAATCACCGACTCCGGCTGGCGTTCCCTCTGCCGCGAATGCCCCATCGACCACCGCGCCGGCCCAGCCCAATTACACGCCTCCGGCGGTCATCCGTTACGAGGAACTGGCGCTCAAGGGCATCACCGGCGGCTCGCGCAAGACCGCGCTCATCAACAACCAAAGCTTTTTCGAGGGCGAAACCTCCAGCGTGAAGCTGGGCGACAAGCAGCTTTTAATTCGCTGCAAGGAAATTAAAACCGACTCCGTGATCGTGGAGGTCGAGGGCGAATCCGAGCCCCGCGAACTGCGCCTCAAAAGCGCCGGCGCGGCGAAGTGACATTTACTTGCAGTTAATGAATTTGTGGGCGTGCCCTTCAAAATTTGATCGACCTAACAAGGATCACTCCGAAGGCATCAGGTTTTTCCACGGGCAGCGCAGGCTTAATTGTATTCGCATAACTGTGGTAAGGAGGATGTTTATCTGTCCGGCCTCGACTTTTTGCAAATTTCGAAGGCTAATTTCCGCCATCTCTGCAAGCCTCTCTTGAT
>CALJZV010000005.1 GCA_937983475.1 uncultured Verrucomicrobiales bacterium | reverse complement strand
GAATCCACGTCGAGTCCTTCCCGCCCATCCGCTCGGCAAAGGGCCGAAACGCCGACACGCAGTCTTCCAACGCGGGTTGTTGCGGCGTGGTCATGGGCGGGTTTCCATTTCCTCCTCGGGTGCCTCGGCGGATTCCGGGAGCCCCTCGTAGCCGTGCTCCTCCAGTTCGAGCGCCAGTTCCTTGCCGCCGCTGCGCGTGATCCGACCGCCCGCCAGCACGTGAACATAATCCGGCTCGATGTAATTGAGCAGCCGCTGGTAGTGCGTGATGATCAAAAACGCGTTGTCCTCCCGCCGCAACTGGTTGACGCCCGAGGCGACGATCCGCAACGCGTCAATGTCCAGGCCTGAATCGGTCTCGTCGAGAATGCAGAAGGACGGCTCCAGCACGGCCATCTGGAAAATTTCATTCCGCTTTTTCTCGCCCCCGGAGAACCCTTCGTTTACCGCGCGGCTGAGCAGGCCCGGATCAAGATCGAGCAATTTGACCTTTTGCTTGACCAACGCGAGGAAGTCCACCGCGTCCAGCGGTTCCTCGCCCTTGGACTTGCGGATTTCATTGAGCGCCGCTTTGAGAAAATATGTGCTGTTGACGCCCGGAATCTCCACCGGGTATTGGAACGCCAGGAACAGCCCGGCACGCGCCCGGTCCTCAGGCTTCATCTCCAGCAGATTCATTTCATGGAAAGTTGCCGTTCCGTCGAACACCTCATAACCCGGACGGCCCGCCAGCACCGCGGCCAAGGTGCTCTTGCCGCTGCCGTTGGGGCCCATGAGCGCATGAATCTCGCCGGGCTGAATGGCGAGGGAAAGCTCGCGTATGATTTTCTTTCCCTCGACTCCCGCGGTCAGATTGTTGATTTCGAGCATGGTCAAATTCCTTGAAGGATATGCCGTTTATTTAGTGGAAACGTACGCCCGCAGCGAAAACTTGTCCAACGAGCGGCTGTTGTGAGTGGTGAGAAGTGAGAAGTGAGCAGCAGAATGGGCGAATGGCGAATTTTCGGCGGGATAAGCTCCCGCGAGTCCCATTTCATTTCGCCGAAAAAAATTGGGATTTGTGGAGCTCGCCCTCCGGTCAACTGACCGGCCCGGCTTGTGGCTTGCTCAGAACTGCTCCTGTGGTTGCTTGATTTAATTCAAACACAATTGTCATCCACGAACCGGAAAGGTAACTTCCACCCATGTCCGACGCGCCGCGCATTTTATATTGTCACTGCACCCACGCCCAGGTCGTGCCAAAGGACGTCAAGGAGGCTGTGCTCCGGAGGCTTTGCGATTCGGGCGTGAGCTTTGAAGCCGTCGCCGACCTGTGCGAAATGTCAGCGCGGCGAGATCCGGCGCTGAAGCGGTTGGCTGAAAGCGGCCCGGTGAAGATTGCCGCTTGTTTTCCGCGCGCGGTGAAGTGGCTGTTCGCCGCCGCCAACGCGCCCTTGCCGCAGGACAAGACCGAGGTGCTCAACATGCGGGTGCTGCCGGCCGATCAAATCGCAGACGCAATCCTCGATTCCGTTTTGAAGCCGAATTTATCCGGCGCTAATGTTGTCACTGAACCTCCTCGTGTTGCCACAGGCTCAAACATCTGACAGGTTTTCACTATGAAATCACTTCAACTTACTGCTGTTCTTGAACGCGAAGGGAGCGGTTACGTCTCGCTATGCCCGGAACTGGATGTTGCCAGCCAGGGGGACACCGTGGAGGAGGCCACTGCGAATTTAAAAGAGGCAGTTGAGCTTTTTTTAGAGAGTGCGCCGCGTGAGGAAGTGCAGCGGCGTTATCACCCAGAGGTGTTTATTACTCGGTTTGAGGCTGTCTATGCCTAAGTTGGGGGGGGTCCGTCCGCCAAAGCGGTGTGCCTAAAGAAAAATTCATGCGCTAAAAACCGTTCATGAGCCTTAACCAAACCACACTTCGCATCGTTCTGTATGAAGGCCCCGGCTCTGAACCGCTGGACAATGGCCAGTGTTTTTCCGCAATGGCCAGCTTGCTGGAGAAGGGCTTTGCTGTCACCCGAACAACCGAAGGAATATTGTCCCATTACAAGGGAGCTTCACTGTTGGTTTTGGGAAAGTTCGGTTCCGCAACCAATCCGGAAGCCGACAATGCGCTTGAGGAGACCTCCGTGCGTTTCCAGGACATCACCGGCCGCACCCCGGAACAAGTCTTCGACTTTGTGGAAAATGAACGAGTCGCGGCAAACGCCGTGAGGCACGGTGAATGGAAGCCGTGGTTTCCGGTGATTGACTACGATCGCTGCACCAACTGCATGCAGTGTCTGAGCTTTTGCCTGTTTGGCGTTTACGGCGTGGACGCGGAGAAAAAAATCCAGGTTCAGAACAACGACAACTGCAAGACCAATTGCCCGGCCTGTTCCCGCGTTTGTCCCGAGGCGGCCATCATGTTCCCCAAATACAAGGCCGGCCCGATCAACGGCGACACGGTCAGCGATGCGGACTTGCAGCGGGAGAAAATGAAAGTGGACATCTCCGCGCTTCTTGGAGGAGATGTGTATTCCATGCTTCGGATGCGCAGCGAGCGGGCCAAGTCGCGCTTTTCCAAGGAGCGCGACTCGGACAAGGCTCTGAAGGAACGCCAGAAATGTCTGACCAAGCTGGCTGAGATGGGGGATATTCCCGCCGAAGTGTTGATGAGCCTGCCATCGCCAGAGGAAATTCAACGCAAAGCCGAGGAGGCGGCGGCGAAGGCCAAGGCAGCGCTGGAGGCGCAGGGAACCACCTGAAATTTATGGAAAACCAAGTTGTGTACAGGCTGGTGGAGGAAGTCCGGTTGCAGTGCAAGCAGGCTAATTACGCCTTTCAGAATATTCGAGGCAGCCTGTCGGCATTGGACTCGGAACGCGTCTTTTTCTTTGTTGATGGGTTTGTGGGCCATGCCGTGCAGGTGTCGCGGCTTTTCTGGCCCGATCGCGCAGCATCCAAGGCGCGGGGCGAGCGGTTGCGATCAGAACTGAAAGTGGACGATCAGTCACCCTTGCGTCTTCACGACATTCGCGAGGCTGTTCAGCATCCGGATGAATATTTTGAGGATTGGCTCAAGCCATTGGAGAATCGCGGCTACGTGGACATGAACATCATGCCGGTGGGGGCCATTGGAGATTTCAAGCCCGATAAGTTTCATCGCAGTCTCGACCCGGAAACCTTTCATTATCACCTGCGTGGCATCGGGTGTCCGTTGCGTTCGCTTGCGGATGAGTTGGCACGGATCGAAGCGTTCACGCAAGCGTGGCTCAAAACCCACACACCCTGGTAACATGCTGCCGCGCCTTTCAGCTCGCCTGCTTTTGAACACGGACCCGCGCTGCCTTTGGAAAGCGGGATGGAACTTCGGCCTCAAGGGAATGTTGTCGGTGGAACGCTTTAAAAGGCGCCTCAAGCGCGGCGAATACTTCCCGCCGTTTCTGTACATTTCGATGCTCAACTCCTGCAACCTCCGTTGCCAGGGCTGCTGGGTGGATGTTGAGGCCGAGCGCGAGCAGATTGGTTTGGAGGAAATGAACCGCTTGATCAGCGATGCCAAAAAGCGGGGCAATCCCTTCTTTGTCCTCCTGGGAGGCGATCCGTTCATGCACCCGCAGTTGATGGATGTGCTGGCAGCGCATCCGGACTGTTATTTTCAGATTTTCACCAACGGCCAGTTCATCACCGACAAGGTGGCCGAGCAGTTGCGTGCGCTGGGCAATGCCACGCCGCTCATTTCCATCGAAGGCCGCGAAATCACCAGTGACGAGCGGCGCGGAAAAAAGGATGTCCTGAACAAAACGTTGCGCGGCCTGGATGCCTGTTTGAAGGCCAAGCTCCTCACCGGCGTGGCCACCAGCGTTTGCCAGACCAACATCCAGGAGTTGCTCACCGAGGATTGGCTGCGCGAACTCATCAACCGAGGGGTGCATTACGTCTGGTATCACACTTACCGGCCCGTTGGCCCGAAGATGAATCCCCAACTGGCATTGCGGCCCGAGCAACTGACGCAAGTGCGCCGGTTCGTGGTCGAGATGCGCGCCAAAATGCCCATCATGATCATCGACGCCTACTATGGTCACGACGGCAGGGCCCTGTGCCCGATGGCCACCGGCATTTCCCATCATATTTCGCCAAAAGGAGACATTGAGCCGTGCCCTATCATTCAGTTTGCGACCGAGAATATTCGCGACCCGCGCGGCGTCTATGAAACCATGCGTTCATCGGCCTTTCTCAAGGACTTTCGCGATCTGACCGCGCAAGCGACGCGGGGCTGCGTGGTGCTGGAGCGGCCGGATTTGGTGAAGCAACTGGTTCAGAAACACGGCGCGCGCGACACGACCCTCCGGGGCACGGCGATGGCGGAATTGGACGCCATGCAGCCGCGCTTAAGCCAATGGCTGCCCGGCGAGGAGATTCCCGAAAAACACTGGATGTATCGTTTGGCGAAAAAATTCTGGTTCAGTGATTTCGGGGCGTATAAAAACTTGAACCACAAGAGCGCCCCGCCGGTGGCAAAGCAGCCATTGGAACCGTGCCCTTGATCGTTTGCGGTAAATATTATGCAATCCATTCCGTTGACCATTCCGCGCCCGGTGCCGCTTCAGCGATTTCGTCCGCCGAAGAAAAACATCCCGCCGACGCCCATTCAGCGGAATCACATTCTCCATGCCGTCCGCAATTACGTCGCCGAGCACAATCCGGTGCCGCCCATGCCTGCGGAGGAATTAAAAGTCCACGCCGACCGGCTTATCGCCATGCTCCAGTGCGATCCCATTTATCGGGATTACATCGGTGTGCTCATAAACAACGAAATGTGGCGTGAAACGCTGGCGTCGGTTCCTTATGAGCGACGGTTGCTGCTTTTGCCCAAATGCCTGCGCGTGGAAAACAAATGTCCCGCGCCGTTCGACGAATTTGGCCTGCTCTGCAAACAGTGCGGCCTTTGCTCGATCCAAGACCTCCAGAATGAGGCGGAGCGACTGGGCTACGCCGTTCTTGTCGCGGAAGGCTCGGCCATCGTCATGTCGCTCATTCAAACCGGCAAAATTGAGGCCATCGTGGGCGTCAGTTGCCTGAGCGTGCTGGAACGCGCCTTTCCCTACATGGAAGCCGCGGCTGTTCCCGGAGTGGCCATTCCGCTGCTGCAGGATGACTGCATCGACACGACCGTGGACCTTGATTGGATTTGGGATTACATCCATTTGACCAGCGACGACAAGACCCGCCGTTTGGATTTGGGAGCGCTGCGCGACGAGGTGGACTCCTGGTTTACAATAGATTCGTTGAACGCCATTTTGGGGCAAGGAGAAGGTCAAACTGAGCAAATTGCCCGTCAATGGCTTGCGCGTGCTGGAAAGCGCTGGCGGCCTTTTTTGACGGTGTCCGCCTTTCAGGCCCTGCGGGAAAATGCCGCCCAGCCCTTGCCCGAAGATCTCCGCAAGGTGGCCGTCGCTGTGGAATGCTTCCACAAGGCCTCGCTCATTCACGATGATATCGAGGACAATGATGCGTCCCGGTACGGGGAAAAAACCTTGCACGAGGAACATGGCGTTGCGGTGGCTCTTAACGTCGGTGATTTGCTCATCGGAGAAGGTTACCGGCTGATTTCATCCCTTAACATTTCCCCGGACCAAATATGCGCCATGATCCGAGTGGCCAGCGAGGGACAGCGCCAGCTCTGCCGGGGGCAGGGGGCCGAACTTTGCTGGGCGCGTCAGCCGCAGCCGATGACGTCCTTGCAGGTGCTGGATATTTTCCGCCAAAAGACCGCGCCGGCCTTTGAAGTGGCCCTTCAGTTGGGGGCGATTTATGCCGGGCTGGATTCCCACGAGGAAGTTGCTGAAACGCTTCGTGACTACAGCGAGGCGATGGGCATTGCCTACCAGATCCGGGACGATTTGAGTGATCTTGGGGCAAGCGGTGAAACCAATGACATCGCTGGCATGCGTCCCAGCCTGCTCGCGGCCATCGCGCTGGAACGCGCCTCTGGAGAAAATAAAACGGTTCTGGAAGCACTTTGGCGGCGCGAAGCCTCGGTCGGCTTCAGCCGGATCGAGTCCATTTACGGCGAATTAAAAGCAGACGAGCGTGCTCGTCATCTGCTGGAAACCTACAAGGAGGAAGCCATCCGGTCATTGCGCGACCTGGATAACGCCAACTTGAAAGGCCTGCTGCGGCGGGTGATTGGCAAGATTTTCAACGACACGGAGATCAAGGGATGGTGCAAGGAGTTCGAGCAGAAAAACCTCGCACCGGCCTGATCCACTAACTCATCTGGCTGATGGCCCTGTCCAGGCGCGCCAGCACCCGTTCCCGGCCCAAGACCTCCAGCAGGTGATACAGGCTGGGGCCGATGGTCTTGCCCGTGCAGGCCAGGCGAGTGGGGTGAATCAGCACTCCCGCCTTGACGCCCAGTTCCTTGGCGCAATTTTTCAAGGTGGATTCCAGCGTGGCCGCGTCAAACGGATTCACCGTGGCGTACACTTCGCGCAGTTTTTGCAAAGGCGGCTTGTTGGCGGGAACGAAATCCTTTTTTGCTGCTTCCGGGTCAAACTCCACCGTTTCGGTGAAATAAAAACCGGCGAACCCGGCCAGTTCGGAGAACAGTTTGCCCTTTTCCTTGCAGGTTGCCATCGCGGCGTGGATGTAATCGGCCGAGTAGGGCGACATATCCAAACCGGATTTTTTCAACGCCCGGATCGCCAGATCATTGAACCTTTCCTGGCTCATGGCGCGCACATATTCGGCGTGCATCCATTGGGGCTTAGTCAGGTCCAACCGCGCGTTGTGGCGAAGGATTTGCGGCAGGTCGAACATGTCAACCACCTCGGGCAGCGGCACGATTTCGCGGTTGCCCTTGGGCGACCATCCCAGGAGGAACAGATAATTCACCACGGCTTCCGGCGCGTAGCCTTCCTCGATGTAATTGGTCATGGAGGCGCCGGTGTCGCGCTTGCTCATTTTGCTGCCGTCAATGTTCAGGATCAGCGGGATGTGGGCGTACTTGGGCGGCTCGGCTCCAAAGGCGCGGAACAGCGCGATGTGCTTGGCGGTGTTCGACAAATGATCCTCGCCCCGGATGACATGGGTGATCTGCATTTCCAGGTCATCCACGACATTGGTTAAATGAAAGACCGGCTGGCCATCCGAGCGAACAATCACAAAATCCGGGTCCGCCTGCTCGCGGTCTGTCAGTTCGCGGGTGACGTCGCCCACCACCTGGTCCGGGATCAGAATCGGTTCTCGCGGCATGCGAAACTTCACCGCCCCTTCGTGCTCGTAGGCCAAGTCCTTGGCCTTTAATTCCTCGACACGTTTGCGGTAGATGGCCATTCGTTGGGACTGAAAATATGGGCCGAAACTGCCCTTGCCAGCCTCGGTTGCCGAGCCGCTTTCCGGGCCTTCATCCCAGTCCAGGCCCAGCCAGCGCAGGCCGTCCAAAATGACATCGACCGCCTCCTGGGTGTTGCGGGCCGTGTCGGTGTCCTCGATCCGCAGGACAAATGTGCCGCCTGTGTGGCGCGCATACAGCCAATTGAACAGCGCTGTGCGCGCGCCGCCAATGTGAAGGTAGCCTGTGGGACTCGGTGCAAATCGAACTCGTACAGTCATGTAATTTCAGCCAGTAGAATGTTATGGCGGGCAGAAGTTACGTTTTGCCCGGAGCGCTGACAAGCTTGGGATTCATTGTCCGGGCATTTGACTTTCGGCAGCGGGCTTTTTTAATCTGAACCAGTGTTGTTTCCAAGGAATCATTCAGAATCGCCCAGGCGCGTTGTGGTCACGGGGGCAGGCGTCATCACGGCTTTGGGGCGCGGCTGGAAGGAGAACTCAACGGGTTTCCGCTCGGGAAAAACGGCGTTTCGCCCCGTTACATTGTTCGATGTTTCCAAACAACGCGCCAAGTTCGCAGCCGAAGTGTCCATTCCGGAGAACCTGCCCCAAACCCGATTGACTTTCCGTCAAATGAAGCGGATGGATCGCGCTTCGAAACTGCTCCTCCTGGCGGCAGTGGAGGCCTGGGGGCAATCCCGTTGGGAGCCGAAAGAGGATCTTCCCATTGTGCTGGGAACCACCAGCGGCGGCATGGCCATGGGCGAAGCTTTTTATCGGCACGCGCTTTCCACCCCCTCAAAACACGCTCGCCAGCCCACGCGCGTGGCCTCCTATCAATGCCAGCGGCAGGCGCTGGATGTCTGCGAGGCATTTGGAATTCACGGTCCCTTGACGCTGCTCGCCAACGCTTGCTCGTCCGGCGCCAACGCCATTGGACACGCGTGGGAACTGGTGCGCTGCGGTGCCGCCGAGCGCGTGCTCACCGGCGGCTACGATGCCTTGAGCCACATGGTGTTCTCCGGCTTCGATTCGCTTCAGGCTTTGTCCACGACGGTGTGCCGCCCCTTTGACGCCGCTCGCGATGGATTGGCTTTGGGCGAAGGCGCGGCGGTTCTGGCTTTGGAAACGCTCGAATCGGCACTTCAGAGAAGGGCTGAAATCCTTGGGGAAATTGTGAGTTACGCCGCGGCAACCGATGCGCATCATTTGACCCAGCCTCATCCTGATGGAGACGCGGCATTGGCTGCGATGCAGGAAGCCACCCATCTTGCGGGCTTGAATCCGGATCAAGTTGGTTACGTCAACGCGCATGGCACCGGCACCCACTTGAACGACAGCTCCGAGGCGGCGGCCATCAACCGGTGGGCGGGCGATCACGCGGCCAAAGTGCGCGTCAGCTCCACCAAGTCGTCCATTGGCCATTTGCTGGGCGCTGCCGGCGCCGTGGAAGCGGTTGTCTGCCTGATGTCCCTACGCGAAGGCTGGCTGCCGCCGACATCGACGTTAAAAACACCGGACCCCGCTTGCCAATTTTCGTTGGTGACCAGCCCTGAAACGGCGTCGGTGGACTATGCGTTGTCCAACTCCTTTGGTTTTGGCGGCGCCAATGCATCCCTGCTCTTAAGGAGGTGGCAATGAACATCACCGTTCAAGGCATTGGCGCGGTTTCCCCGGCGGGTTGGGGCGTGGAAAAACTCCGTGAGGTTCTGGAGACAAATACACCTCTTCCGGCAACCGAATTGGCCCGCCCGGGTTGGACGGGTGGATTGCGCGTTCGCGCTGTCCCTCCACCTCAGACGCGGCCCGCCATTTTCGCGCAGCCTCGACTGCGCCGCGCCAGTCCCATCAGCCAGTATGCGGTTGCTGCGGCGATGGAGGCATTGGGCTCATCTGTTGAGAAAATAAACCGAGGTGAAGTGCGTCTCGGCATTATTTTTTGCGTCATGTCCGGCTGCGTAAATTATTCGCGGCGTTTCTACGACGAAACGCTGCGCGACCCGGCCACCGCAAGTCCGCTCGTCTTCCCTGAGACGGTTTTCAACGCGCCGGCAAGCCATCTGGCCTCGTTGTTGGGCTCGCGTGGCCGCTGCTACACGATGGTCGGCGACCCGGGCACCTTTTTGCAGGGATTGGCCCTCGCCGCGCAATGGCTGGGCGAAAAACAGGTGGACGGGTGCCTGGTTGTGGGCGCGGAGGAACTCGACTGGCTCACCGCCGATGCCAGCCGCCTGTTTTGTCGCGACAGTGTCCTGAGCGCCGGAGCGGGCGCGGTTTATTTAACCGAAAGCAGCAGTGCAGAAGGACCGGTTCTTTCGGCCGTGACCGATGCGCATTTGTTTCTTCGCAATCAGAGCCCCGCTTGCGCCGCCGCCAAGATGCGCGCTCAGTTGCCATCGCTGGCTGAGCCCTCATTGCTTTGCGACGGCCTTCAGCAAGTGGCGCGAGCCGACCGCGATGAGCTTCGGGCCTGGGATCACTGGCAGGGCGCTCGCCTTTCGCCGAAGGCCATTCTGGGAGAAGGCTTCGCAGCCGCATCGGCCTGGCAGTGCGTCGCGGCTTTGGATGCCTTGAAAACCCGCGCTTTTCAGGGAGCCAATGTGAGCGTTGTGGGCTGCAATCAGCAGGCCATTGGCGCGCAATTTCTGGCGAAACCGGCCCTTTAATATTTCATCATGCAACGAGTCATTTTAATCACAGGAGCCAACGGGGGATTGGGCTCGCCCATTGCCAGAACATTTCTCGATGAATCCCCCGAGAACATTGTCTGGATGGCGTATCATTCCCGGCGCGAGTGCGTTGAGTCGCTTGTGGAAAAATATAACGGCAGGGCTCACGCCATTGTGCTGGACGTTACCCAGCCCGAGGCCTGGCGAACTGCGGTGAGCCAGATTCTGCAAACCAGCGGACGCTTGGACGTGCTGGTGAACAATGCCGGAACCCATGAGGACGGGCTTCTGGCGAATTTATCGGTGGAATCGTGGCAGCGTGTCGTGGCCCTGAACCTGGACGGCGTATTCCATGGCTGCCAGGCAGTGTTGCCGCCGATGATTTCGCAACGGCATGGCCGCATCATCAACATGGCCTCCCTGAGCGGTCTTTTGGCGCCAGCGGGCCAGACCAATTACGCCGCCGCCAAGGCAGGCGTCATCGCGTTGACGCAATCGCTGGCCAAGGAGGTCGCGCGCATCGGCATCACGGTGAACGCGGTTTGTCCCGGCTATATTCAGACCGCGGCTGTGGAGCAAATGAGCGAGGAGGAAAAGCGGGCCGCAGCCGCGCGGATTCCCATGCGCCGCTTTGGCAAGCCAGAGGAAGTGGCCGCAGCGGTGCGATTTCTGGCTTGTTCGGAGGCCGCATACGTCACAGGCTCAGTGCTGAAAATTGACGGTGGCATCTTTTGATTGCCGCGACAGGCGCGACACTCGGGCCGCCGA
>CALJZV010000004.1 GCA_937983475.1 uncultured Verrucomicrobiales bacterium | reverse complement strand
AGCGAGCGCAGTTTACTGCTGGCCATCTCGCAATCGGGCGAAACGGCCGACACGGTGGCAGCGGCTCGCGAGGCAAAGCGGCGAAACCTCAAGGTGCTGGCCTTGTGCAACGTCCCCAACAGCACGATCGCGCGCGAGGCCGACGGCGTTATTTTGCTTAAGGCCGGCCCTGAAATCGGCGTGGCATCCACAAAGGCGTTCACGTCGCAAACGGCCACGTTGACGCTTTTGGCGCTCTGGCTGGGGCAGCAACGAAATCCGGAGATGGTTTCACAAAAATCGCCGGCACTTCACAAAGCTTTATCCCTGGTCCCGGCTCACTTGGAGGCCATTCTCCGGCAAAATGAACTCATCCGGAAACTTTCGGTCAAATATGCCGCAGCCCGGGATGTTTATTTCCTGGGTCGCCACGTCAATTATCCAATAGCCCTGGAAGGCGCGCTCAAGCTCAAGGAAATTTCCTACATTCATGCCGAAGGGTATCCTGCTGCGGAGATGAAGCACGGCCCCATTGCATTGTTGGACAGCACCACACCCGTCATCGGCATTGCGCCGGCGGACGCGATGTTCGACAAGATGGCGTCCAATCTTCAGACCGTGAAGGCGCGGGGCACACCCGTTATCGCGATTACAACCGAGGGCAACCGGGAAATTCAATCGGTGGCGGATGATGTGATCTATTTGCCGCAAACCGGTGAAGCGGTATTTCCGTTGCTGGCCATTGTTCCACTCCAGTTGTTCGCTTACCATGCGGCGGTGGGACGCGGCTGCGACGTGGACAAGCCGCGCAACCTGGCCAAAAGCGTCACGGTCGAGTAGCCGCCTTTATGGAAATTATAAACCGGGACCAAAGGGCAATGGCACGATACGGGCGACACTCACACCGTCCTTGGTTTTGAGCGCCAATTCGGTTCCCGGTTTGTTGACTTCTCGGCGAACGTAACCCAGTGCCACATTTTTCTTTAAGGTGGGCGAGGCCGCAGCGCTGGTAACAATTCCTGCTTCCTTTTCGCCATGAAACAATCTGTCGCCCTTAGACGGAAGAGAGGGAAGATTATCAGCCAAAATCAACCCTCGAAGCGCCTTGGCCACCTGACCGTAAGTGCGGATGCGCGCGATGACCTCCTGGCCGATGTAGCAGCCCTTGGTGTAGCTGACGGCCCGTGACTCGATGCCGGCTTCAGGAGGCAGATTGGTTTCGTCCATGTCCTGACCGAACCGGGGAATGCCAGCCTCGATTCGGGCCATTTCCAAGGCAGTCCATCCGCAAGCTTGTCCGCCTAGCTGACGCGCCGCGGCAATCAACCGATCAGCCACTGCCGCCAAGGACGAGGCTGGTTAACGACATAAATCTCTCCGATGTCCGGAACCTGCGATGACACAAACTGAAGCGGCATTTCCGGAAGGCTCACGCCCAAATCCAATTGCTCGACTGCCGCCTTCGCCTTCGGTCCCTGCGCGCTGAGCAATGCATAATGAGGCTCGACGTCCACCAGTTGAACATCATCGGCGATGATGTATTTCTCCAGGCGTTCCATCACCGGTCGGGCCAAGCCCGGCTCGAAATCCAGCAGAATTTCATTTGCCAGCGAGTAAATAAAAAGGTCGCTCTGCATCCGCCCCTTGGCGGTGATCAATGCGGCGTAACAGCCCTCACCGGCGCGGAGTTTTTGAACATCGTTGGTCACCTGGCCGTGAAGGAATTTAACCCGGTCGCCCCCGGTGAGGCAGACGCGACTGCGGCAACTGAGGTCCAGAACACCCACACTGCAAAGCAATGCGGCGTGTTCCAATGGCGAATCGCCATAATCGGAAACCATTTCGCAACCGTTCACATCAACAAACCGGGCACCCAAACCGGCATGAAATTCGTGCAACAACAAAGGACTCATTGCGGTGGGAATAAACCATCAGAAAACGGGGAATACCAAGCAAAGTTTTTAGGGATTTGCCCTTGAATCACTTCGACGGCGCCGGCTTGCTGGCTTGATCCGAGAACAGTTCCTCAACAAAGGGAGTCGCGGGGTGGCGCAAAATTACCTCGGGCGAACCGATCTGCTGGAGACGCCCATCCTGAAGCACGGCAATGCGATGCCCCAGCGCCAGCGCCTCAGCGGGATCATGGGTGACAACGATCATCGGGACATTTAGTTGCTGATGAATGCCCTGAATCACGCTTCGGAGTTGCCGCCGGATCGGAATGTCCAAGTTCGCGAAGGGCTCGTCGAGCAGGAAGAGTTTGGGCTGTCGAACCAAGGCGCGTCCCAGGGCCACGCGCTGGGCTTCTCCGCCGGATAATTCATGAGGAACACGGTCCAGTTTATCCGCCAGCCCAAGAAACGACGCGGCTTCATTTACCCGCTGGTCAATTTCATTTTTTGAAGATTTCCTGATCCGCAAACCCAGAGAGAGATTTCCAAACACGTTCAAATGAGGGAACAACGCCGGTTGCTGGAACACCATGGCGATATCGTGCTGCTGCGGGGCAACGTGTTGCAGCATCGTGCCGCCAAGACAAATGGTTCCTTCGTCCGGTTTTTCGAGGCCTGCCAACAGGCGGAGCGTCGTGGTTTTACCGCTTCCGGAGGGGCCAACTACTGCAAGCAACTCACCAGCCTGCACGCTGAAGGCAAGCCGCCTGACCGCCGCTGCCGCCCCATGGGCCGACGACTGAAAATGCTTCGTCAGATTCTCTACAACCAAGAATGACATGCAGGTAAAAGCTGTCCCTTAGCTTCCTCCCAACTCGATCCCGCCCCGGAAACTCTGCATGAATTTGCGTGAACAGTCGGGGCAATATCCGTGGGTAAACTTGGCGCTGGAGTATTTTGAAATGTATTCCTCGACCCGGCTCCAGTATCCCCGGTCATCGCGTATTTTTTTGCAGGAAAGGCAAATGGGTATCAGGCCGCTCAGTTTGCGGACCTCAGCCAGAGCGTCCTGCAATTCGCGGATCAACGCCTCCTTTTCCTGCTCCATGGTGTGCTTGTAAAGGGCCATTTCGATTGTGATTTCCAGTTCACGATCCTCAAACGGCTGGAACAGGTAGCCAAACGGCTCGGTGTGCTTCGCCCGCTGCATGGTGTAATCGTCGGAGTCTGTAGTCAGGTAAACCACGGGAATTTGAAAGCCGGCCCGGATCTGCCCTGCGGCTTCGATGCCATCCAACACCCCCTTGAGGCCCAAGTCCACCAATACCAAGTCAGGCCGGCTTTGGTCCGCCTTTTCAATGGCCTCTTCGCCGCAACAGCTGAACCCGACTACTGAATAATTCAAGCGCACCAAGCGGTCGCAAAGGTGCATGGCATCCTCGGCCTCGCTTTCCAGAACCAAAATTTTACCGCGGCTGGTCATGATGGAGGATTAACTTGGCTACATAGTATGGCATGCAGGTTTGGTGTAAATGAACTTCATGCGATTCTCCTCCGAGCTCTCTTGACCCCCGATACAGTCTGATGTTTCTTGCTCTCTAATCAGGAGAGGGTATAGAGAACGCAAAATAATTCTCGGAAAATGACTTATGGCCATTAACACTCGCATGTCCCCAAAAACCAGCAACGTGCTGTCCATCATCATGGGCGGAGGACAAGGAACGCGTCTTTTTCCGTTGACGCGTGATCGGTCCAAGCCGGCGGTGCCGCTGGCGGGCAAGTATCGTCTGGTGGACATCCCCATTTCCAACTGCATCAATTCGGGGCTGCGCCGGGTGTATCTTCTGACCCAGTTCAATTCAGCCTCCCTGCACCGGCATATTTCCCAGTCCTACAAGTTCGATCATTTTTCCGGTGGTTTCGTGGAAATTCTGGCCGCGGAGCAAAGTTTTTCCAGCACCTCCTGGTATCAGGGCACCGCGGACGCCGTCCGACAAA
>CALJZV010000003.1 GCA_937983475.1 uncultured Verrucomicrobiales bacterium | reverse complement strand
GCCTGCGGATTGCGCCCGGTGTGGCCGACCCAGTGATTCAGATCAGCCACGGCAATGAACAGCACGTTGGGTGTGGGTTCCTTGGCGTCGGCCTGGAGTGCAACCGCCGAGCACGCGGCAAGCAGCAGGAGAAAAAAACTTCGTGTCATGCCGCCAGAGACGAACCAGCGCCCGAAGCGGTTACGTTGCAGCAAAATGAACTGCCAGACTTTTGAAAGCTCATATCACAGCGTAGGAACTCGCCCCTTCCCCTCTCCGGCCAATGCGATGTTGAACGCTATGCCTCGTTGGTTTTTTTGTGTTTTGCGCCGAGAGACTTCCGGTAGGTATCATCGGCCATCAACTGGAGAAAGTAAGAGATTCGGGAATTGGGAGGTTCAAACGTCCATTGCTTTTTCACAGGTTTTATTCCGTAAATCTCTACATCCTTTGCTGGTAATGGAGGAATGTCGAAAACGTATGTAGGTTCTCCAAATTCCCGGATGAAATCGTCTTCATTCCCAAGGTTCGCAATCCTCTTCCAAGCTTCATCGTAGTCTGACTCAGTGGGTTCTTCGAAGAAGGTATGACGCAGGGATTTAGGGGGATTACCGCCACAGGCTATGCAGTAGTAGATTTGTAGCTTCCCCTGTCCAAGCGAGTGGAGGATGTGGAATTCGTTCATCTTCAGGTTGAATTCCATATAATCCTGAAAATCTTCAACGATGGATTCCATCACCTTGCATTCGCACTGGCGATCTCCGCAATCCGGCCCCCCATGCTCACCACAGAAGGGACAGTAGTTTATAGTAAGTCGGGAATCATCTTCCGATCCGTCGCCGAGCAGATAAATGCCGTCGCGCTCAAGTATCGGCATATCGGGATCCATAGCCCATTTGCTGAGATGCCCACATGTGCAGGGCGCTTTCATTTCTCGGCATTAAAGTTATTTTGAACACCGAAGGAGGCTGTTTTGCAGCCGGATTCGGGTTTCATTTGGCCAAAACGTAGTTTGCGCCTCCGTTGGTTTCCAGTCCAAATCATTTCGCCGGAGGTTTCCGATTCGCAAACACCGTTTCCAAAAGCATTGACTCAGCCGGGATTCTGGCGCATTTGCTACCGCATGGCTCAATATTCCAGAGACTACAATCGCGGAGGACTTCCCATGAGCGGACAAACCCTGGCCCGGCTCATTGGCGTGGCCATTCTGATTTTCGTGGTGATCATCGTCGCCTCGACCGGCACCTACACGGTGGAGCCGGGCTTTCGCGGCGTGCAGGTGACGCTGGGTAAGGTGTCGCCCGCCTTCAAGCCCGAGGGCTTCGGCATGAAGGCGCCCATGATCACGCACATCCACCCCATTTCGGTCCGGCAGCAGACGCGCGTGAGGCAGGCCCAATGCTATTCGTCGGACCTCCAGCAGGTGACGGTGGAACTGGCGGTGCTTTACCGCATTCCCGAGGCGTCGGTGGTGAAAATCTTTCAGGAATACGCCGGCGACCCCTTTGAAACGCTCATCGCCCCGCGCGTCAACGAGGCCCTCAAGGAAGTGTGCGCGTTGCAAAGCGCCGAGATGATCGTCAAAAAGCGCGAGGAAATTAAAAGCAAGGCCCTGGCCGCCGCGCGCCTGAAAATCGGGCCAATCCTCACCGTGGAGGACATGGTCATCCAGAACATCCAGCTCTCGCGGGAGCTGGAGGCCGCCATCGAGGCGAAAATGGTGCAGGAGCAGGAGGCCGCCAAGTCCCGGTTCATTCAGCAGAAGGCCCAGATTGAGGCCGAAACCTTTGTCATCAAGGCCAAGGGCGAGGCCGAGGCCATTGCGATTCGCGGCGAGGCGCTCAAGCAGAACCCGGTGTTCATCGAGTTGCAGATTGTAGAGAAATGGGACGGCAAGACGCCTCTGGTGGTGGGCGGCGCCGCCGAGGGTTCACCGGTGAACATGTTGCTGCCGATGGGCGATCTACAAAAAGCCCGCAGCGAAACACCCAAGGCCGCCAAATGAATCCCCGGATGCGCGGTCTCATCAGGCTGGGCATTCTGCTGGCGGTGTTTGCCGTCCTGTGCCTGATTTTTCCCGGCGCGCTGCGATTTGCGCAGATGGCCGCGCGGGAACTGCGCTACCTTTGGTGGGTCATTTTGCTGCTGGCGCTGGGCATCTGGCTGGTCTGGGGCGTGGGACGAAAACCCCGCGAATAAGGTCGCCCCCCACAGGCACTTTCATCGCAATGTCTCGTGTCCCGGTCCTGAGTTGCCAAGTTTTCGCAGGCAATCGGCCTTGCTGACTTGGGAGCCTTCGTTTAGTGTCTAGCGCTAATTTATGGCAAAAGTCCTGCTCATCGACGACGAGGTCACGATGGTTCAGATGGTCACCGAGTTGCTCCGCGAAGAGGGTCACGACGTGGTTCCCTACAGCAATTATGCCGCCGCGCTTGAAGCCTTGGAAAGCCATCAGCCTGAACTGGTCATTACCGACCTGTACCTGGACAAGACCCGCGCTCACGGCTTGGAGATCCTCCAAAAAGCCCGCGCGTTAAATCCCCCGGCGGTGGTCATCGTCATCACCGGCTATGCCTCGATCGAATCGGCTGTGGACGCCATGAAAAAGGGCGCCTTCAACTACCTGGAGAAGCCGTTCAAGGTGGATGAGTTCAAGCTTTGCGTGCAGCGGGCGCTTTCCTACAACGAGGCGGTTTCCGAGAACGTGTATCTGCGCAAGCAACTGAAGAAAAAATATCAGTTCAGCCAGATCATCGGCAGCTCGCCAAAGATGCAGGAGGTTTTCCAGATGATTGAGCGGGTGGCCGACACAGACAGCACCATTTTGATCCTGGGCGAGAGCGGCACCGGCAAGGAACTGGTCGCCAAGGCGCTACATTTCAACAGCCGCCGCCAGTTTGCGCCGTTCATACCCATCAATTGCAGCGCGCTGCCTGAAAACCTGCTCGAATCGGAGCTGTTCGGCCACCGCAAGGGGGCCTTCACCGGCGCGGTGAACGACAAGAAGGGGCTGTTCCAGGAGGCAGACGGGGGGACGATTTTTCTGGATGAAATCGGCACCATGCCGCCCCTGCTCCAAAGCCGGCTGCTCCGCGTCCTCCAGGAAAAAGAGGTGCGCCGCGTCGGGGACAATGTGCCCATCTACGTCAACGTGCGCGTGCTGGCCGCCACCAACGAACCGCTGGAAAAGAAGGTCAAGGAGGGCTCGTTCCGCGAGGATCTCTACTACCGGCTGAATGTCATTCCCATCAACCTGCCCCCGCTTCGCGACCGCCGCGAGGACATTCCCCTGCTGGTGATGCATTTCCTGAAAAATAAAATCAGCGCCCGCACCGGAAAACCATTCCAGATCACCAAGCAGGCCCTCCAAGCGCTCAGCGCTCATAACTGGCCGGGCAATGTCCGGGAACTGGAGAACGCTCTGGAGCGCGCCTGCGCCCTGTGCGAGGCGGGCGTCATCCGGGTGACCGACCTTCCGCCAATCCTCCACCAACACGCGCCAAAGGACGGGTCCGAATCATTGGCCCCATTGCCGGAAGCATCGCAAGCGGAACAATCCGGCACGCCGCCAGAACCGTCATCCGAGCGCGGCGAGGCTCCCCTGCCAACCGGAAGCAACGAGCCGTTGCGTTCGCTCAAGGAATATCTCCGGCAGCAGGAGGTCAATTACATCAATCGGATTCTGGCGCAGACCGGCGGCGACAAGGAGCAGGCCGCCGAGATGATGGGAGTGAGTCTGGCGACCCTCTACCGCAAGCTTGCCGAAGAGGAAAATGAAGTTTGACTGCGGTCCGGTCTCGACTCAAAGACCTCGCCGCCTTTAAACTGGTCCCCACAATGAGGAGTTTCTTCGGTAGCAAAATGAACCGGGAGACACGCTTTCATCCGCTGGGTCACCGCTTGTTTTTTCTTTTTTGGATTGTCCTGTTCCTGCCCGTGACCGGTGCGGCTCAACCCTTCCCCGCCGGGTTTTTGCCAAACCAATATCTGCATCAGGTTTGGCGCGCCGAGGATGGACTGCCCAATCCTGCGGTGCGAGCCATTCTGCAATGTCGAACCGGCTATCTTTGGCTGGGCACTGACGAGGGTCTGTCGCGGTTCGACGGCGTTCGTTTCCGGGAAATGGAGCAGCACACCGGCGGTGCCAGGATGGATCGTTGGCTGGTGGCCCTGGCTGAAACACGCGACGGGAGCATCTGGACTTCCAGCATCAACGGCGGAATCACCCGCATCCAAAATGGCCAATTGACGCGCTACTCCACCAAGGACGGTTTGTTGCATGACTACGTTCTATCCCTGTTCGAGGACCGCTCGGGAAATTTCTGGATCGGCACGGCGGGCGGACTCAGCCGGTTCCACCAAGGCAAATTCATCAACTACACCAACCAACCCGGCCTCTTCGTTGAAGCCGTTCGGGCCATTACAGAGGATTCCGAAGGCGCGCTTTGGGTTGGCACCGCCGTGGGCTTGAGCCGGTTGAAGGACGGCGAATTCACCGCCTTCACCACAGAAAACCTGCTGGTCAATAACGCAGTAATGTCCCTTTGCGCAGATAAAGCGGGAGGGCTTTGGATCGGGACCTCTGGGGGACTGACGCATTTTTTCCAAGGGCAAAGGACCCATTACACCCCGCAGGAGGGCCTGCTTCATCGCACCGTCCGTTCGCTGTATGAAGACGCGGACGGGCGAATATGGATAGGCACTCAAGGCGGTGTCCAGGTGTGTGCCAACGGCCAGATTCAACCCGTGACCATCACTGAAACCAGCGCGCTGGACTTTGAGGGGATCACCTTCGTTTACTCCATTTGCCAGGATCGCGAAGCGAACGTCTGGATCGGCTCCAACATTGGCCTGAACCGATTGAAGACGCAAAAATTCAAACCGCTCACGACGCATGAGGGGCTGCCGCACAATCTGACCACTCTGGTTTACGAAGACCGCGAAAACACGCTGTGGATTGGCACCTACGGAGGCGGCCTTTGCCGGCAGATGCCGGACAAGCTGCTGCACCTGAATTCGAGCAACGGCCTTTCCAGCGATTATATTCTGGCCCTGCACGAAGACCGCGAAGGCGCTTTTTGGATTGGCACCGAGGGCATGGGATTGACCCGCCTGAAAAACGGCACATTTGACCACTATCGCTCCGAGGATGTCCGGGCCAACACCATCCGCGTCATTTTTGAGGATTCCAAGGGCAACCTGTGGCTGGGCAGCAACGCCGGGGCGCACCGGTTCGTCAACGGCCGGTTCGTGCAGGAGGAAAAAATTCCCCGCAGCGCCATCAAGGCCATTGTTGAAGACCGCCAGGGCAATGTTTGGTTCGGCACCAAGAACGGGCTGGCTCGGCTGGCCAATGGAGAAATAAAAGTGTTCAAGCTCGATCACGGCCTGCTGTCTGAAGCCATCAGCGCCATTTTCGAGGATTCCACCGGAGCCCTGTGGGTTGCCACGGAGGCTGGCGGCTTGAACAGGCTGTTGAAATACGACCGCTTTGCCAGCACGCCACAGTCCTTCCGGGAACGGGTTCTCCACATACTGGAGGACACTCAGGGCCGGCTTTGGTTCAGCACCCGGAACGGGATCTTCGCCGTGGCGCAAAACGAACTTGAAGCGATGGTGCGCGGCAAAACCCCCTCAGCCCATTTTCTGGTTTACGGAAAAAAAGACGGCATGAAACGGGCGCAATGCAACGGCATTGCCCAGCCGGCGGGCTGGACAACCCGAACCGGAACCATTGTGGTCCCCACCATGTACGGCGCCGGCTCGTTTGAACCAACTGAAATGACCAGCAACCTTGTTCCCCCGCCTGTCGTCATCGAGCGAATCACCGTCAACGGACAGCCATTTCCGCCAGAAAACCGGCTGCGCTTTCCGCCCGGCCGCGGGTTGCTGGAAATCGAATTCACCGGCCTGAGTTTCCAGGCGCCTGAGCGCGTGAAATTCAAATATCGGCTCGAGGGGTTTGGCACCAATTGGGAAGACGC
>CALJZV010000002.1 GCA_937983475.1 uncultured Verrucomicrobiales bacterium | reverse complement strand
TCCACCAGCGTATCACGCATTGCCCACGGCTGGGCCATGTGAACCAGTGTCGGATAAATAACTGCTTCACCGTGCGGATGAAAATCACCGCTCGTATCACCGCAGATTTTGGCGCATTTATAATGCTTACGACCGGGGTACAAATTGAGTCGGTGCATCGCATACAAGATGCGGCGCTGGGAAGGTTTCAAACCGTCCCGCGCATCGGGCAACGCGCGGGCGATGATGACCGACATGGAATAATCGAGGAACGAGTTCTTGATCTCGTCGGCAACATTGATCTTGGCAATTTTTTCATTGGGCGCGAAGAGCGGCGTCTTGGTTGCCGGCAACTCCGACTTGGGTTCTTGCGGATCTTGAGGACTTTGCGGGTCTTGTGGTTCAGCCATAATTGTCAGGTTCGTTCAGGAAAAGAGTCTGCTCGGTGCGCGCTTGCCCCGGCGTTTATTTATTCATCAGTTACACATCCAGATTGCGGACGTTGAGGGCGTTGTCCTCAATGAACTGGCGGCGAGGCTCGACCTCCTCACCCATCAGCCGGGTGAACATTTCCTCCGCTTCCACGGCATCGGTCAAATCTATCCGCAACAGTTTTCGCCTCTCCGGGCTCATGGTGGTCTCAAACAGTTCCTTGGGATTCATTTCACCCAAACCTTTGAATCGTTTGATTTGCAGGCCGCGACGCCCCACTTCCTTGACGCCCGAAAGAATTTCAGGAATGGAGAAAAGCGGTCTGACCACAGCCTTGTCCCCTTCGCCCTCAATTAATTCAAACAGCGGTTTGTCCTGGGCGGCGTAGTGCTCCACGTCAAAACCCTTTTTGGAAAGTTTGTTCAACAATTCCGCGATGGATTTGCTCTCGTGCAAATCCACGTGCCGGGCGCGCCGCGTGGTACCGTTTTTTGTTTTCTCCAGAAGCGCGGTATCCGTCTCCTCGTCGCCAAATAGACGCAGGTCCGGATTCGCGTCACTGAATTGCCGAAGCGCATCCTCGGTCAGGAAGTAATGAACGGTTTCGTCATTGCCTTCGCGCACCTTCACCAAATGCCTGGGCAAATCATGCGTCTTAAGATTCCGATGCTCGACGTATTCGGCAAAATCACCGCCATGACGGCGTATGGCATTGGCAAACTTGTCGAGGGAAACCAGCAACTCCAAAACTTCCTCGAGATGCTTTTCCCCCAGTTCCTTGTTGTCGGCCAGGTTGCGAAGACGCACCTCCTCGGTGCCGAGGTGAATCAGGATTTTATTCAACTGCCCATCGTCCTCAACATACTCGACGCGCTTTTTGCGTGAAATTTGGTACAATGGCGGTTGCGCGATATACACATAGCCCCGTTTAATCAATTCAGGCATCTGCCTGTAGAAAAATGTCAGGAGCAAGGTCCGGATGTGTGACCCATCCACGTCGGCATCCGTCATGATGATGATTTTATGGTAACGCAATTTATCCAGGTTGAAGGAGCCTTCGCCCTCACCATCGCCGATGCCGGTGCCGATGGCAGTGATCATGGTGCGGATTTCGTTGTTTTGTAGCACCTTGTCCAAGCGGGCCTTCTCGACGTTGATCAGTTTGCCGCGAATGGGAAGAATCGCTTGGAATTTCCGGTCTCGGCCTTGTTTTGCCGAGCCACCGGCGGAGTCACCCTCGACGATGTACAGCTCGGTGTTGGCCGGGTCGCGGTCGGAACAATCCGCGAGTTTTCCGGGAAGACCGCCTCCAGTCAAAGCGCTCTTGCGAACGGTTTCACGGGCCTTTCGTGCGGCTTCCCGAGCGCGGGCCGCCATCAACCCTTTGTCCACAATTTTCTTTGCCACGGGCGGATTGGCATCAAAAAAGGTCATGAGCCCGTCGTAAACGATCGAAGAAACCACGCCCTCAATTTCGGTGTTCACCAATTTGACTTTGGTTTGCGACTCGAACCGCGGATTGGGCAACTTGACACTGATGACCGCCACCAGGCCCTCGCGAACGTCGTCTCCCGAGATGCTCGGGTCCTTTTCCTTCAATAAATTGTTCTGCTTGGCGTATTGGTTGATTGCCCGGGTCAAGGCGGTTCGAAAGCCAGTCATGTGCGTGCCGCCATCGGTGTTAGGGATGGAGTTGGCAAAACAAAGAATTTGGTCGTTATAGCTTTCGTTGTATTGCATCACGCAATCCACGAACACATCGTCCTCGCGGCTATCTACCTTGATGGGACGCTTCCCCGCCAGAACGATGGCCTTGGGATGGATAACCTGCTTGTTTTTCCCAAGCTGCCGGACAAATTCCTCGATGCCATCGCGATAAAAAAAAACGCTCTGTCTTATTTTCCAAGCGCTCGTCAGTAAGGATGATTTCCA
>CALJZV010000001.1 GCA_937983475.1 uncultured Verrucomicrobiales bacterium | reverse complement strand
GAACCTGCGAGATTCAGCCACGGATGGAACACCGATGAAACACCGATTTCTCCTTCACCAGTCATCCGCGAAAATCTATGGCCGCCCCGATTCAATTAATCCTCTGAAGTGTAGCGCCAGACCCAGTCGCCTCGGCTGGGATCACGCGAATTCCCATTTGTTGTCATCCCCGTTTCGCCTCCGTCATCCGTTTTGTTCCAGCCGACTGAATAAAGAATGAAGCGGCCATCGTCGGTGCGGCGGTATTTGAGCGGTTGACCGTTGATGAGATCGTGCGGTACTTGTTTCAAAAACTGCGGTGCGAGCGCGTCCAGGGACTCGGGGTAACTTCCTTTAGCGAGTCGAAACCTCTCCAGCGCGCAGGCCACGCGGGCCAAATCAACCGAGGCTTGAGCGAAAGCAAAGCGCTGTACGGAACGTTCCAAGGCAGGGAACAATATTCCGGTCATATAATCATAAGGCGTCCTGTGCCGAAGTATGGATTCCAGTTTTTCAGTTGCTTGGGCTGAAATCTCTGGAAAGGCACGATGACTTTCGACATCGGCAGCTGGGAGATAGAGGTCACCGTAAAGGCGAGCACAGTTGAGTTTGTTTTGATCAAACCAACCTGCCGGACAAACTTGCGCTAATACTGCACCAAACGGGCGGTCGGAAAAGGTCCAATCACTAATCTCGCGAAAAGCCTTCAAACGACCTTTTTTTAAATAATCAACCGCCGAATTCATGAAGGCCCGTTCTCCACGGATCGCAAATTGATAGTCAGAAAGAAAATTCATTTTGCTTAGAGTTTCTTCGATTTGCGCAAGCTGCGGATCGGACCATTGGCGGTTCGCCATTCCCTCCCAGACAGGTTGAAGAAGGATTTGCAACTGAGCCATTCGCACCAGATGCGAGATTAGAATTGGTTCAGAGCGAACCGCTTCCACTAGGCGAAAACCCAGCAGCACATCCTCTAAAGCAGCTTCAGAATGGTTCAATCCGAGCTTCGCGCTCGCGCTCAAAGCAAAGTATCGGTTTGCAGCCTTCATTCTCGATAAATGCGGCAGCAACGCACCGTAGCCATTCTCGTAAAGGATGGGAAATCGCGCGTGCGGCCTGCGAGCCCCTTCTCGCAGCTCGGCACGCTGCTCATCAAAGCGGCTGAGCGCCATCAGAACATCAGCAGCAGGGGTTTGCGGCTGGAAAGCGATCGGAAAGAAGTTGGTTTTGCCGTGGTCTGATTCGAAAACATTCTTCGGGCCGCGAAAGTAAGCTTGCCACTCGGAGAGAGCGGTAGGCTCGCCTCGAATCCAATCGCCGGTTTTAGACATTTCCGAATTGGGAGCTTCAACGGTGAGAAACCACTTTTTGTGAAAATCAGGGTCATTCCACACAACGCTGCCATTGCGCCTTATACGAAACATTCCTTGCCAGGATGGGGTGGCAAAAAAGTTCTGTTCATCCGGAACTGGCGGCGGCGCCAGAGACATAATGTCTAGCACTTCGCCTTTTGCTTCCTGATCGCGTTTGTAGTTTTCCCAAGCCCGTTTGCCTCGCCAGTTTTCGACTGCATAAGCCATCGCCACCAAAGTAACCAGGCAGGCTGCGACGAACAAAAATCGTTTGAAATTGGGCCAACAGCAGAGCCAGCGGATGAACAGAAAGCCCAGAAAACCCATCAGGCTGAGGCCAACGGCAATGATGACTGTCCATATTAACGGGTCACCTGCTGCCACATTTTTAGAATCGGATAACAGGACTATAACAAGCACCACGAGAGCGACCGCCACAGCCAGCAGGCCAAACCAAGCTAGCGTTGCTTTCGGTCCCTTCCATGGACGTCTCCAGATGCTTTCAGGTTTTTCGTTCATAAGTCAGTTCAGGCGAGCTGCAGTTTGGAACGGCAATCACTGCGCGAGTTGGAGCGAGGACGGTCGGCTGGTTCCGGCTCAGACATTTGAAGCAGTTCCGCCCGCAACTGTTCCTGTTCCTTCAACAGCGCTTTCACCTCGCGAGAGAGAGGTTTTTGCTGACCAAATTGCTGCGACGGCTTTTCGCCTTCCGCAAAGTTGAAAACGAGAAGCAACAGCCAAACTGCCGCCAAACCGGCCCAGGCCTGAGGACAAGGCCAAAGCAGTTCGCGCAAGCGCAGTTTAAATAATGCAGAAAAAGAAAGTCGCTCGCTGGCGTGTGGCATTACATCCTTTGCGGCTGCAAGAATCTCCGAGCGCCATTCCCGGGGCAACCCGCGCATCGGATGCTGCTGTAAACGTTTTTCAAAATCCGGGTTCATTTGATTTCCTCATAAAGTGGACGCAACCGCTCGCGTAATTTGTCTAAACCATAGCGATAGCGACTCGCGGCGGTGTTTTGCGGGATATCCAACGCCGTGGCAATTTCCTCAAAGGTGAGCCCTTCCCACAGCTTCAGGTGAACCACAGCGCGTTGGTCCGGCGGCAATTCCCCAAGCGCTTCGGCAAGCGCAGCGCGAAAGGCCTGTTCATCCGGGTCATTGCTCCGCGCAAAAATCACAACCCCAACTTCGGCGAACTGTTGGTAATTCTTTTCCCTCGTGCCACGTCGGCGCATAAGGTCGATCGCCAAATTGTGCGCCAGCCGAATCAAAAAGCTCCGCTCATCACGTGCGTCTTGCAGAAGCTGCGGTTGTTTGGCGAGTTTGACGAAGCTTTCCTGAAGCAAATCGCGCGTGTCGGCCTCGCTGCGGGTGAAGTTAAGCAGAAAAGCAAACAGCGCCTGAGCGTGCTCATCATAAACCCGTTCGAGATTGCAAGGCGCCATGCTTTAACTGGATGACGCGCGCCAACGGAAATTTTGTCTAGGAAAAGTTTCTTGAAGCCACTAGTTACCTCGCGTGCTGGTGACTTACATTTTGGACGGTTTGGCTGCGCTTTCCTTCGCGTTGCTGCTGTGGCAATGGCTGGCGGGGGCGCGGTTTCCGTTGCACAAACGCCCCGCCCACACCGGCTTTGCTCCCGCGGTGACGCTGCTCAAGCCGCTCAAGGGCTGTGACGCCGAAACCCTGGCCTGCCTGGAAAGCTGGGTTGCGCAACAATACAGCGGGCCGGTCCAAATCCTCTTTGGCGTGGCGTCGCCCGATGACCCGGTGTGCGAGGTGATTCGCCAGTTGATGGCGCGGCACCCAAATGCGGACGCGCAACTGGTCATTTGCAGCGAAAACCTCGGGCCCAACGCCAAGGTGTCGTCGCTGGTTCAACTGGAGCGCCTGGCAAAGCACGAAGTCATTCTCATCAGCGACGCCGATGTGTTCGCGCCGCCGGATTTTCTCACGCACGCCGTGCAGCCGCTGGAAAATGTAGCGGTCGGGTTGGTGAACTGCTTCTACCAGTTTGCCAATCCCTCCACGCTGGCGATGCGCTGGGAGGCGGTGGCGGTCAACGCCGATTTCTGGAGCCAGGTGTTGCAGTCGCAGATGCTCAGGCCTCTGGACTTCGCGCTGGGCGCGGCCATGGTCACGCGCCGCGCTCAACTGGAGGCCATCGGAGGCTTCCTGACTCTGGCCGACTGCCTGGCCGATGATTATCAACTGGGCCATCGCATTGCCAAAACAGGCAAGGACGTCGTGCTTTGTACGTTGGTGGTGGAATGCCGGGAGTCGCCCAAAGGCTGGGCGCAAATCTGGCGGCACCAGTTGCGCTGGGCGCGAACCATCCGCGTCTGCCAGCCGGCGCCGTTTTTCTTCAGCACCCTGAGCAACGCGACGCTGTGGCCGGTGCTGTGGTCGGCGTGGATGTGGGGCTCGGGACTGGAATTGCGCTTTGCGGTGATTCCGCTGTTGCTGATGCTGCCGGCGCGGACGTTCATCGCGCTGCAACTGGCCGAGAAACTCACGGGAAAAACGGACCACTACACGTCGTTCTGGCTGGTGCCGGTGAAGGACATCCTGGGCGCGGTGATCTGGGCGCTGGCCTTTGCGGGAAATAAAGTGGAATGGCGCGGGCAGACTTTCCGCGTGAGCCGGGGCGGACGGTTGGAGCGCATTTGATTTCAAAACTGGCCGGAGCGCATGGTTCCTTTTACGATGCGCCGTTGATTTATGGCAGATTCGCACACCATTGAGTTTTTCAACCGTTACACCGGCCGGGTGGAGGAGGAGCGGGTGTACGGCGCAAACTGGCTGCGCTGGACCTATTCCAGTCCGTTCGGGCGGCTTGCCCTGGAAACCTTCGTCAAGCGGCCCTTGTTTTCCCGCTGGTACGGCTGGCGCATGAACCGGGCGGCCAGCCGCGCCAAGGTGCTGCCGTTTATCCGCGAATTTGGATTGGACACCGGCGAGTTTGCCGATGCTCCGGAATCCTTCCGCACCTTCAACGGATTTTTTTATCGCCGGCTCAAGGACGGGGCGCGGCCCGTGGATGCGGACCCGAACGCGGTTGTGTTCCCGGCGGACGGGCGGCACCTGGGATTTCCGGACGCCTCCAAAGTCGAGGGCGTTTTCGTCAAGGGCCAGCGGTTTGACCTGCCGCGACTGTTGAACGACGCGGCGCTGGCGTCGCGGTATGAGCGGGGAACGGTGGTGTTGTCGCGGCTCTGCCCGGTGGATTATCACCGGTTTCATTTTCCAGCGGGCGGAGTGCCGTCCGAAACCCGAGTCCTCAATGGCCCCCTTTACTCGGTGAACCCGATCGCGCTGCGCCGCAACCTGGGTTACCTATGGGAAAACCGCCGCACGCTGGCCACGCTGAAGACCGAGCGGTTCGGGACGGTCATTCTCATGGAAATTGGCGCCACCAAGGTCTGGTGCATCGTGCAAACCTACCACCCCGGCGAGCCGGTATCCAAAGTCGACGAGAAGGGCGATTTTCAGTTTGGCGGCAGCTCGACCCTGCTGTTGTTCGAGCCCGGGCGGGTGCGTCTTGCCACCGATTTGGTTGAGCAGACCGGCAGGCACCGGGAACTTTACGCCAAAGTGGGCGATCGCCTTGCCGAAGCGGATTAAGGGAGTCTGTTCATGCCCCAATGACTTTCCGGCGAATCAAATAAAAGTGTGTTATTCTTGTTGAGTCAGCGGTAGGGTTTCGCTGGTTAAGCCAGAAAGATTCCCCGACAATGTGCCCATTTGAAAGAGGTGGGCAGTACATTACCAGTGTTACAACAATGAACCAGTCATCCTCTGGGGAAAACCTCTTGAAACGAAGTCGTCGCCATCTTGCGTTGGTGCTGTGTGTTCAGTTGCTGGCGATAAGTTTTGGCTGGCGGCAATCGCTATGTGCCTCGGAACCACCAGCCGGATGCGAACAAGGCTGTTCCCATGGCTCCTCGATGATGGGCATCAACGATCCATTTGATGTCTCGCCCGATTTTTTTGAAACCTATCCTGACGGCAGCCTGCCCGTGCCGCCCAGCGGCAAGGAGGCGCCCGTGGCCGAGGCTGCCGGGCCCATCACCAACGCCGGCACGCAGCCGGTGGGCGCGCTGTCCGGGCGCATTGTTTACACCAGCGGCGGCCACGGTTGGACG